>CALEYP010000050.1 GCA_937924895.1 uncultured Alphaproteobacteria bacterium | reverse complement strand
CAAGCACCTTCAACAGCAACTCTGCCCCAGGCATCATTTGGTGTTCTGTTGTGATATCTGCTGTGTCTGACATCATATTATCCTGTTATGCGCATAAAACGGTAAATGACGCGTCACCGCAGAAACAAACAAAAGGTTAGCCTCTCCGTTAGTTTTCACCAACATCAGACGTAACCTTATCAATTTTCTGCGGAAACCCGCCAATCTCTTGGATTTTTCTAGCGAGGCAGCTGGCTTATGTCAAGCCGAAAACAAAATTTTCGAAAAGAATTCTAAATCATCTCTTGTCGAATATAACTCTGAAAATTCATAATTTGTTATAAAATTATTCCGAAAGAAGGTAAATTGGCGCTTGGCATAGCGGCGGGATTGCATAGCGGCATCCGCAATCGCCTCTTCCTCTGTCATCTCACCTGCGAGATAGGCGGCAATTTGCGGCACACCCACTGCTTTCATCACAGGGGCTGAGGCAGGCAGATCCCGTGCCAACAAACGCTCAACCTCTGGCAAGGCTCCTGCCTCCCACATCATTGCAAAGCGTTGATTAATCCGCTCATAGAGCTCATCTCGGTCAGGCAATACGGTGAAGTTAAAGGCATGGCCACTAAGCTGCCCTTGCGGGGCATCTTTTTGCCACTCACTTAACGGGCGTGATGTCTGACGATACACCTCAATCGCTCTTGTAATCCGCTGGCTATCTCCGGGCGACAAGCGTGACGCAAGCGCCTCATCGAAGCGCGCTAATTCTTCTAGCATGGCAGCCCCGCCCTTCTGGCGATGTTCTGCAATGACCGCATCATGGAGGGTTGCATCAATATCAGGAATAGCTGAGATACCATGCTGCGCGGCATTCAGGTATAAAGCCGTCCCGCCACAAATAATTGGCACCTTTCCAGAACTTCGAATGGTAACAACCTCCTGATGAAGGTAATCAAGCCATTTTCCAACAGAACACATATCAGCCCCATCCAGCACATTATAGAGCCGATGCGGGATTGCCTTCTTATCACCGGCGGATGGGCAAGCTGTCACAACGGACAAATCTCGATAAATCTGCATCGAGTCACCATTAATGATGACCCCATCTATCGCTTTTGCTATATCCATCGCAAGGGCCGACTTGCCGCTAGCGGTCGGGCCGGCAACCATAATAAAATCGTGTTGCGGATCAAATATGAATGGGGATGTCACTTCGTTCATGAGTGTGAGTTAAAACAAGTGAGGATGACATGCAAGTTTTTGTAGTCTGTTCAACAAGGCCAGGAAACCCCCATTTCAAAGAAGGACTTGACCATATCCTTGCAGATACAGACTTAACGATTGAAAAAACACTTTCTCAATCCGCTGATCTCGGGTATGCGGTGCTGTCATCAGGACAGATAGAAGCGCCCCTTCAAGACAGCCAGCACCATCTCCGCAACATAGGAGATAGATATCAGATAGACGTAAACCTGATGGCAAGGCCGCCGCAACGGAAACGCCTCCTGATTTCTGACATGGACAGCACAATCATCACCACAGAATCCCTTGATGATCTCTCAGAATTCGCCGGTATTGGCGCAGAGGTTAAGGCGATTACCAAACGCGCCATGGCGGGCGAGATTGATTTTGCAGGTGCTTTGCGTGAACGCCTTGCCATGCTCAGAGGCAAACCTGCCAGCCTCACCGATGAGGTTATTTCTCATACATCGGTTTTTGAGGGCGCCTCACAATTAGTGACGACAATGAAGGCCCATGATGCCAGATGCTACCTTGTGTCAGGCGGTTTTACCTTTTTGACTGCGCATGTTGCTGGTCTGCTATCATTTGATGGGCATTATGCGAATGAGTTACTGCTAGATGGTGATGTTTTAGCAGGCATTCCTGCCACGCCCATTTTGGATAGTGAGGCCAAGGTCAGAATTATGAATGAGCTGATGCGTGAATTTTGGCTGGATAGCGATCAAGTCATGACAATTGGCGATGGTGCCAATGATATCCCAATGCTTTCAAAAGCAGGGTTAGGTGTGGCTTGGCAGGGCAAACCGCTTGTCCGCGATAAAATAGCGGTTCAATTGAACCATTCGACCCATTGTGGCGGCCTCTTCCTACAAGGCTATGATGAAAGTCAAATTAGCGGCTAGCCTCAAAGAAAAAAGGGAGGCCAAAGCCTCCCTTTTTTATTAGTTCTTTGCGAATGGCACTTGGATAAACCGATTTTGCCCTTCACGTTGTATCAGCATTAAGACACCGGTGCGTTCGGCCTCTTTCGCCGACATGATGCCAGCGCGCAGCTCTTCTACCGTGCTAATACGGTTCTGGCCAAAGCGAACAATCACATCCCCGGCTTGCAAGCCTTTTTCAGCGGCTGGAGAGTTAGGTGCGACCTCGGTCACGATGACAGCCTTTTCATCAGCCTCGAGACCATATTCACCGGCAAGCTCTTCATTGAGCTGCTCTACAGCAAAGCCAAGGTCAGTAAAGGTCTCACGCACATCATCTGCTGGCGCTTCAAGAAGCTTGCCACCATTCTCAGCTTGCTCTAGCTCACCTAATCGTACCTGTAATGTTACTTCTTCGCCGTTGCGGATAATCACGACATCAACCATCGCATCAACATCCGTTTCAGCGACGATACGCGGCAAATCACGCATTTTTTCAATGTCTTTGCCATCAAAGCGGATAATCACATCGCCCGCTTCAAGGCCGGCTATATCTGCTGGTCCATCTTCGTTGACATTCGAAACAAGGGCACCTGCTGCATCGACACCAAGGCTATCAGCAATCTCTTCTGTGACCTCTTGAATAAAGACACCGAGCCAGCCACGTCTTGTCCGGCCATATTCAACGAGCTGGTCAACCACTTGCATTGCCAAATTGGATGAAATGGCAAACCCAATCCCAACAGAACCGCCTGTTTGCGAGAAGATAGCTGTATTAATGCCAATGACCTTCCCATCCATATCAAAGAGGGGGCCACCTGAGTTACCACGGTTAATAGACGCGTCTGTTTGGATGTAATCATCATATGGGCCTGAGCCGATATCACGGCCACGCGCTGAGACAATACCTGACGTGACAGTGCCACCAAGGCCAAACGGGTTACCAATCGCAAGCACCCAATCACCAACGCGAAGCTCGTCTGAATTGCCAAATTCAACAGCTGTAATCTCATCCCCCTTTGGATCAAATTTCAACACCGCGATATCTGTTTTCGCGTCACGACCAATGACCTCAGCTTCGTAGGTTTCTTCATTGGCAAGATACAGAGTGATTTGCTCAGCATTCTCAACCACATGGGCGTTTGTGACAACGATACCTGCGGCATCAATAATGAAGCCAGACCCGAGTGATTGCGCACGTCTTGTCTGGTCTCTATCTCCAAAATCCTTGAAAAAATCTTCAAAAGGAGAGCCTTCTGGGAATTGTGGCAAATCACGGTTGCCACCACCAGAACGCACAATTGTAGTGGTTGAAATATTGACTACCGCCGGTGATAAACGCTCTGCTAGGTCAGCAAAGCTATCAGGCCGGGCAAAGGCCTGTGTCGCTGTTAGCACAATCATCGCGGCAAAGGCTAAAATCATAGTAAAAGGCACAAAATGACGCTGTGTGGCACGCGCTGTTTGCGGGGAGTTAATTTGTGTTTTTGTCTTGAACATGTGCATCGAAAAATCCTTCGCATCACGTTTTGTTAAAATAAATGCCAGCCATCACGTGGTGATGAATCTTATATGGCATTTATGGTGTTACAGATTTGTTATGCTCATTTAGAGGCAAAAAAACGGCAGGATCTAGGCATGCTCCTGCCGTTTTTGTTACATGGTGGGATGGTTATTGAACCCCATCCTTATCTTTAAAGAAGCGGAAGAAGCTGCTGTCTGGTGAGAGCACCATTGATGTAGGCCCCTCGCCGATTGACTTCTGATAGGCTTCCATTGACCGGTAGAATGAGAAGAACTCTTCATCTTGACCAAAGCTATCAGCATAGATCCGAATGGCTTGGCTATCGCCTTGACCACGCAAATCCTGAGATTCTTTGCGCGCTTCCGCCAAGATCACAGTTCTTGTTTTCTCTGCGTCCGCTCTGATCTTTTGCGCTTCTTCTTCACCTGTCGCACGGAACTCACGCGCTTCTCTTTCACGCTCAGATTTCATCCGGTTAAAGATATTCTGTGACGTGGCTTCAGGATAATCAGCGCGACGCAAACGCACATCAATGATTTCAATCCCGAGTGTTGTGACTGAATTTTCAACCTCATCACGAATAGAGCCGTTAATGCCTTCGCGCTCACCCGTTAGGATAGAGCCTAGTGTTTCACCACCAAGCACACGACGCACCGATGAATCAATGATTGATTCCAAGCGAGCCCGCGCCCCGATTTCATTGCGCACTGTTTGGAAGAACAAAAGCGGGTCCATGATGCGATAGCGGGCATAGGCATCAACCTGCAAACGCTTCTGGTCAGCTAAGATGACTTCTTCAGCATCTTGCGGGATCAAGCTCAGAACGCGCTTTTCATAATACATGACGTCTTGAATAAACGGCACTTTAAAGGCGAGGCCTGGCTCTTGGATAATACGCTTTGGCTCACCGAACTGAAGCACCAAAGCCTGTTGGCGTTGATTTACTGTAAATACAGATGAAATCAGACCCAAGACAATCAAAATGACGGCAATAATACCGATATTACGTGTTAGTTTCATCAGTTTTGCCCCTCTCCGCTAGAGCGCTTTAGCTCTTGTAATGGTAGATATGGCACGACGCCGCCGCCTTCATCATCAATAATGATTTTCTCAATATTCGAGAATACACCCTCGATGGTCTCAATGTAGATGCGTTCTTTCGTAACCTTCGGGTTGACCTTGTAGGCCTCATACACCTGGTCGAAGCGAGAGGCATCACCCTCTGCTCTATTCACCACTTCTTGCGAGTAGGCTTCAGCTTCAGCAATCAGCTTGGCTGCTTCACCACGGGCACGTGGCACAACATCATTACGGAATGCTTCCGCTTCGTTTTTCAGACGGTCCCTATCCTGACGCGCACGCTGCACATCATTAAAGGCATCAATCACGTCTGCTGGCGGGTCAACCGCCAAAAGCTGTACTTCGCGTACTCTGACCCCTGCTTTATATTCATCAAGCAAGTCTTGGAGCTTCTGCCGCACAGAAATCTGCACATTTTGACGCCCTTCAGTTAGTACCGTTTGGATAGCAGTCTGCCCAATAATCTCACGCATCACAGCCTCAGCTGCCACCTTAATGGTCTCATCAGGGTCAGCAAGGTTGAAGAGGTAAGCGCCAGCATCGGCGATACGCCAAAACACCACAAAATCAATATCGACGATATTTTCATCGCCGGTAATCATCTGTGATTCATCGGCAATGTCACGCCGCGCTGCAGAACGACCTTGGATGTCTCTAAAGCCAATCTCAAGACGATTTTCTCGTGTGACCTCTGGCGTCAGCACAGTTTCAATCGGTGATGGCAAATGATAATGCAGACCAGGAGATGTGGTACGCACCCACTCACCAAAGCGCAAAACAACACCTTGCTGCTGTGCATTCACCCGGTAGAAGCCTGTCAAAGCCCATCCGCCAATTAGCAAAATGATGAGCAAAATGATGGCACGACCAGATTTTCCACCGCCTGGCATAAAGCTGCCATAGCGACGCTTCATATCAGACATTAATTTATCAATCTCTGGTGGACGTGGCGGTTGCGGACCTTGACCAGACCCCCATGGGTTCTGACCGCCCGGCTTCTGCGGGCCGCCGCCCCAAGGGCCTTGGTTATTACCCCCACCTTGATTATTCCAGGGCATATGCCTCTCCTTAATCATTATTGGCAAAAAGACTATTCAGACGAAATTTACTGTCTATCTTAACAACTACCTTGCGGGTTGCAAGTTCGTCCCTATTTGATAGATATCACCTACAAGATATTTGACCTCTAGACGGAAAATTCAAGAATGACAGGCCAATTAGATCAAGAAAAAATCATTGAATCAGCATTAAGCGCTGCAAAACAGGGCGGAACGTCCCTTTTTGGCAAACAAAATTTATCCGGCATAATCGTCAAAGAGGGTCATGTAGGCCTGACAATTGAAATTGACCCTGCCCTTGGAAGCAAAGCCAAAGAGATCAAAGATAGCGTGGAAGCCGCTATTCTTGATCAGACGTCAGCACTGACTGCCACTGTGATGATAACCGCACATAATCAAGCGACTCCTGAGAAAGCCCCTGCCGCGCAACCACCGCAGCAAGGCGCGATGCATAAGCCTGCCACTCATATTATTGCTGTGGCCTCTGGCAAGGGCGGTGTGGGGAAATCCACAACCTCTGTCAACCTTGCATTAGCGATGAAGGCAAAGGGGCTAACCGTTGGTATTTTGGATGCTGATATTTACGGCCCCTCTTTACCACGCCTGATTGGCCAGAATGTCAAACCGCAAACCAAAGATAAAAAATTGCTGCCCATTGAAGCCTGGGGGCTGCAAACCATGTCTATTGGCTATTTGGTTGAAGAAGCCGCACCGACTATATGGCGCGGCCCCATGGTCATGAGTGCGATTGAGCAAATGTTGAAAGATGTCGCATGGGACGGCTTAGATGTTTTGATCATCGACATGCCACCTGGCACGGGGGACGCCCAATTATCCTTATCCCAGCGTGCTGAATTAGCGGGGGCTGTGATTGTATCAACACCGCAAGATTTGGCGCTGATTGACGCACGCAAGGGACTAAACATGTTCTTGAAAGTAAATGTGCCTGTGTTGGGGCTGATTGAGAATATGAGCCATTTCATCTGCCCCTCATGCGGCACGCAATCCGATATTTTTGGCCATGGTGGCGCGCGTCAAGAAGCGGAATCACTTGGCATGCCATTTTTGGGCGAAATACCACTGCAAATGGTTATCAGGGAAACATCTGATGCGGGCACACCTATTGTTGCTAGCGCGCCTGACAGCCCCCAGGCTGCAAGTTACCTGTCAATCGCTGATCAGATATTGGCAGGCCTTGATGCCGTTAAGCAAACGGGGCCAACAATTACGTTTCAATAGGACGTGAAAAGACGCTAGACGCGCTCATAGCGTAAAAAACGGTGGGCTGGCACATCATCTGTGCCAGTCACTTCCTCACGACTAACCTCTTGCCATTCAGCAAGATTAAGGTCAGGAAACGTGGCAGGACCGTCTGGCGCTAAATCGACTTCTGTCAGTTCAATCGCATCACAGTGTGGCAGGCCTGCCTCGTAAATCTGCCCTCCGCCAAATAATATTATCCGGTTTTCATCGCCATCTTGCGCCGCTAGCCATCGGCGCGCCTCGGCAAGCGCCTCTTCAAGAGAGGATACAGCAATGGCGCCCTCTGCGTGCCAGTCTTGATTGCGGGTCATGACGATTGATGCGCGCCCTGGCAATGGCCGGCCAATTGAGTCCCATGTTTTACGCCCCATAATCAGAGGACACCCCATCGTTAGCGCTTTGACACGTTTCAAATCACCTGGCAAATGCCATAAGAGATCATCACCATCACCAATGACACGATTAGATGCCATGGCGACCACTGCCACCAAACTTGTCGAAGATGTCATACTCATCTCTTTGTCTTTACACTGCGATAGGCGCTTTGATGTTCGGCGCCGCTTCATAATTAGTTATTTCAAATGTCTCAAAGGTAAAGTCTTCAAGACGGTCAGGGGGATTATGAAGATGTAAGTGAGGTAATGGGCCTGGTTGGCGTGTCAGCTGTTCTTTTACCTGATCAAAATGATTGTGATAAATATGCGCATCGCCCAGGCTATGTACAAAATGCCCTACCTTCAAGCCCGTGACATGCGCAATCATATGGGTGAGCAACGCATAAGATGCGATATTGAAGGGAACACCTAAAAATATATCGGCTGATCGTTGATAGAGCTGGCAAGATAAAGCGCCATTGGCCACCTGAAACTGCATCAAGCAGTGACAGGGCGGCAAAGCCATGGATGGCACATCTGCCGGATTCCAAGCTGATAGCATAAGCCGCCGCGAATCTGGATTTGTCTTAATCATCTCAACAAGCTGGCCTAGCTGGTCAATTTCAGCACCGTCAGGCCCCTCCCATCGCCGCCATTGCTTGCCATAGACGGGGCCAAGATCACCATTTTCATCGGCCCATTCATCCCATATCGTCACGCCATTATCCTGCAAATAGCGAATGTTCGTATCCCCTCTCACAAACCATAATAATTCATGAATGATTGAGCGAATATGGAGCTTTTTTGTTGTCAGAAGGGGAAAACCTTGCGCCAAGTCAAACCGCATTTGATGACCGAAAATAGCACGCGTCCCTGTGCCCGTGCGATCATCCCTATCAACGCCGTCTCGCATAACTAATTCAAGCAAATCTAAATATTGCTTCATCATTTATCCTTCTTACTGCAAATCCCCCCTTACTTAGCCATAAGACAGGCGAATAATCCAGCGAAATGACATGTGAAAAGGCTGGCAAATCGGCCGCCTTATGCCTATATTGTAGATGTCAGGAAACTGACTATGACGATAAACATGCAGTGAAATAAGCAGAGCGGACCCGGGGGCGGTACCCGGCGCCTCCACCATTTTTTGATGCAATACCGACTAGGCATTGCAGCTTATTATGGGGGCGAAATAGGATCGACGCATGTAGTAAAGGCTGTGTCTTCGTTCGGTATGGTATCCGCCGATATCGGGCCATGTAGTAGTTGCAAATGACAACACTGCTCCGGTTGCTGTTGCTGCTTAATGCGGCCACAAAAACCACTTTAAAGTCCTTTCCGCTTGAGCTCGGTTAGGCGGGGTTCGGAACGCACCTGGCAACAGAAGCGTTCCACTGATTTTATCTTTGTGCAATGATAGGAAGCCACATGTCTGATAATGAGCAAATGACCACAGGGATTAATTATGACCTGTTGGTTGAAGATTCGTTGCGCAATGTGACAAGAGGTGCGCTTGCTATCGCAGAACATGCTGGCCTACCAGGCGAAGCTCATTTTTACATCACCTTTAAAACCACGCATGATGGCGTGGAAGTGAACCCTGAGCTTGTCAAAGGCGAAGGCGATGAGTTGACGATTGTCCTCCAGCATCAATATTGGGATTTAAAAGTAGAAGAGCGCTCTTTTTCTGGTACACTTTCATTCTCAGCAAAGCCAGAACGACTGGGTATTCCTCATCCGGCAATCCCCCAATCTAGAGACCGATCTGCTGGTTTTTCGCTGCAATTTGATGTGCAAGAAGGCGATAGCGATGAGGGTGATATCATGGATGATGCGTCTTCTGAGGCAGCAGAAGAAACATCAGCAGAGATTGTGTCACTCGACAGCTTCCGCAGCCGCGGCAAAGAGGATCATTAGGATTTAACTCCCCACCCCCGCTTCTATCTGAAGAGAAAAAACATGTCTGACTTCGCTTACTCACCATTATTACCCGTTGGTGAAGACACTACTGAATATGAACATATCACCTCTGATTATGTGTCTGTCGTTGATATTGAGGGAGAGGGTTTCCTCAAAATTGAAGCTGAGGGGTTACGCCTCTTATCAGAGCGCGCCTTCCGCGATATTTCGCATCTACTACGCCCTGCCCACCTTGGGCAGTTACGCGCCATTTTAGACGATCCAGAAGCCACCCAAAATGACCGGTTTGTGGCGCTGGAGATGTTAAAAAACGCCGTTGTCGCCTCTGATGGGGTGCTACCAATGTGTCAGGATACAGGTACAGCCCTTATCTCTGCGACAAGAGGCGGGCGCGTGATTACTGATGGCGAGGATAGCAAACATCTCTCTGAAGGCGTTTATAACACCTATCAAACTAGCAATTTGCGTTATTCACAATTAGCGCCGCTTAGCATGTTTGAAGAGAAAAATACGGCGAATAATTTGCCAGCTCAAATTGACCTCTATGCCGGCAAAGGTGACGAGTATCATTTCACCTTCATCCAAAAAGGGGGCGGGTCTGCTAATAAATCCTTCCTCTTCCAAAAAACCAAAGCTGTTTTGAATGAAGAGTCCCTGAAAGATTTCATTAAGGAAGCCATTATTGGCCTTGGCACTGCCGCCTGCCCACCTTATCACTTGGCACTTGTCATTGGTGGAACCTCCGCAGAATACACAATGAAGACCGTGAAAATGGCGTCGGTGAAGTCTCTTGATAATCTGCCAACATCTGGCGATATGACAGGTCATGGCTGGCGTGACTTGGAATGGGAAGAGCGTGTGTTGCAAATGACACGTGAATTAGGCATTGGCGCCCAATTTGGTGGCAAATATTTCTGTCATGATGTCCGCGTCATCCGCTTGCCGCGCCATGGCGCCTCTTGTCCCATTGGCATTGGTGTCTCTTGCTCAGCCGACCGTCAAGTTAAAGCCAAAATCACAAAAGACGGCTTATTCATCGAAAAATTAGAACGTGACCCTGCGCGCTTTTTGCCAGATGTCTCTGACCAGTCAGATGATGAGGTGGTAAAGATTGACCTGAACCAGCCTATGTCGGAGATTTTGGCAACATTGTCACAATATCCGGTGAAAACAAGGGTTAGCCTGACAGGGCCGCTCATCGTGGCACGTGATATTGCCCATGCCAAACTGAAGGAACGCCTCGCTGAAACCGGAAGCTTGCCTGATTATATCAAAAATCACCCTGTCTATTATGCCGGCCCAGCCAAAACACCGGACGGTATGGCATCAGGCTCATTTGGCCCAACAACAGCGGGTCGCATGGATTCTTATGTTGATGAATTCCAAGCTGCTGGCGGCTCTATGGTTATGTTGGCAAAAGGCAACAGATCAGCTGCTGTCCGAAATGCCTGCGCGAAATATGGCGGCTTCTATCTAGGCTCTATTGGCGGTGTTGCTGCGAAATTGGCACTTGAATCAATCAAAAAAGTTGAGGTGCTTGAATATGCAGAGCTTGGTATGGAAGCGGTTTGGAAGATTGAAGTTGAGGATTTCCCCGCCTTTATCGTCATGGATGATAAAGGTAATGATTTCTTCAAACTAGATTAATCACTTTGCATCCAGCTGTTTTGGCTTGGCGCCGCCATAGGCCCAGTCAAGCAGCTGGATGGTATGACAAATCGGGGCATCAACCTCAGCGAGTTGATTGATACATCCAAGATTACCAGCCACAACAACGTCACCCTTTGCCTCATTAATATGAGCGACTTTGCGCTTTTGAAGATCTGAGGCGAGGTCAGGCTGTAAAACATTATAAATACCTGCTGAGCCACAACATAAATGTGATTCCTTAGCCGTTACAACAGAGAATCCAGCCGTTCTCAGTAGCGCTTTTGGTGCATCCAACACCTTCTGGCCATGTTGCAATGAGCAAGCGGCATGATAGGTCACAACCATATTTTGATCTGCCAGCGGTTGGCAAAGCTGGGCATCATGCAAAAACTCTGTGATATCTTTGGCAAGCGCTGAAATCGCTTTCGCCTTTCCCGCATAAGCCGGATCATCTTTCAGCAAATTGACATAATCTTTGATAGTTGTGCCACAGCCAGATGTATTGACGATCACGGCATCTATACCGTCACCCTCTAACTCATCCGCCCAGGCCGCGACAGAGGCGCGCATAGCGTCTTTTGCCCCTGCCTCATCATTAATGTGATGAGAGAGCGCGCCACAGCAATAGGCTTTTTCCTTTACAACCACCTCAACGCCAAGACGTGTCAGCAACGCGATAGTTGCAGCATTAATATCAGGGTCAATGGCACGTTGTGCACAGCCTGCCATCAGTGCCACCCGATAAGATGTGTTATCCTGCGCGGGGAAAACAGCATCGGCCTGACCGACCGGATCAAGTTTAGAGAGTGATTTTGGCGCCAGCTCTAGCATCGCTCGAAGTCGTCCTGACACAAGCCCCGCAAAAGGACGGGCCAGACGCGCTAAGATTAAGGCTTTGTGGAATAGATTGGCACGTGGCAACAGAAACCCAAGCAAGCGCCGCAAGCCTCTATCTAAGAAGTCTCTTTTGCCGTTTTCTTCAATATGGTGCCGGCCTAAATCAACGAGGTGCATATAATCCACACCTGATGGACAAGTTGTCATGCAAGATAAGCATGTCAGACATCTATCAAGATGATACCCAACTTCTTTAGATGGCGGCTGATCATCTGCCTCTAGCATGTCGCGGATCATCCAAATACGACCACGGGGGCTGTCACGTTCATCGCCTGTCAGCACAAAGGTAGGACAAGTCGCTGTACAAAATCCACAATGCACACATTTGCGCAAAATAGCCTCTGCTTCGCTGATAAGGGGATTGGCAAGTTGGTCTTCGGTAAAGCGCGTTTGCATATCTTAAAATCCTATCTCACACCCGGTTTATAAGCGTCCGGGATTAAGGATGCCATGCGGATCAAATGAGTTTTGAACCCGTTTATTCAAAGCTGCCAAGGCAGGATCCTGAGGCTCAAATACGGGAATTGTACGCCGCAGTTCCTCATCAGCACGCATCAATGTCGCATGTCCGCCACCAAGGGCATGCAATGCCTGTCTGATATGGCGATGCGCCTCTTTATCATCGGTTGCTAGCCATAATAAGCCACCTGCCCAATCAAAATAAGCAGCGCACTCACAGTGCGATTGAATATTTTGCAAAAGGGCTGGCCCAGCTGTTGGTGCACAAGAGACACGCCAGATTTGATTACCCTTATCAGCCACAGGCGCACCATCGGACAAGGATTGCCATAACGCCTGTGACGGCGCGCTATCCATAATATCAGTCATGCCATAGCTGCCTAGGATCTCACTCAAATGTGACTGCCTATCAGCAACGGATACGGCCACCCCTTCCAAACGGATAAGCGTACAGACCATGGATTGCGACAAGGGATGGGACCCTTTCGGCAAAATAGCGACAGCAGAGGGCTCATAGGCTGTTTGCAAGGCATGACGCGCCGCTTTTCCTGCTTGTTCCAAGGTTGCGCAGCCAATAATCAGGGTCTGGCTTGTTTCCGGCGCTGGCAGGACTTTAATTGTGACCTCGTCCATCACCGCTAATGTCCCAAAAGAGCCGCACATTAGTTTAGATAAATCATAGCCCGTTACATTTTTCATCACTTTTGAACCAGAGCGGAATATTTCCCCCCGCCCTGAAACAGCGTCAAATCCCAAAAGATAATCGCGTGCGGCCCCTGCTGAAACACGACGAGACCCTGACAGATTTGTCGCAAGCAAACCGCCAATCGTGCCATCATGGGACGTGTTATATAATGTTGAAATGTGAGGCGGCTCAAACGCCAACATCTGATGCTTTTCACTCAAAGCTGTTTCAATGGACGCAAGTGGCGTTGCCGCATGAGCAGTGATGATGAGTTCTTCCGGCTCATAGGAAATAATGCCTTGCAAACCACTGAGATCCAAAGTCGCGTCGCATGAAACCGGCGCGCCCAACCCCGATTTTGTCGCGGTGGCTTGTACTGATAATGTGGTGTTTTCAGCCAATGCGGTTTGCAGAGCTTCTTTCAACTCAGTAATCGTTGATGGCGCGAAATTACTCATCACTTATTTTCCTACAATGCTAACTGAGAGCCTAGAAACGTGGCAAATCAGGATGAGGCACCTCACCCTTATGGACATGCATGCGCCCTAATTCTGCGCAACGATGAAGCACGGGGAACACCTTACCAGGATTTAAGAGATGGTTCGGGTCAAAGGCACATTTCACACGCTGCTGCTGACGCAGATCTTCGTCGCTGAACATTTCAGGCATCAGGTCTCGCTTTTCGATACCAACTCCATGCTCACCTGTTAGGACGCCGCCTAATTGCACACAATTACGCAGGATATCATTGCCAAATTCCTCAGCGCGTTCTAACTCGCCCGGTTGATTCGCATCAAACAGAATAAGGGGGTGAAGATTGCCATCACCCGCATGAAACACATTGGCAACGCGCAAGCCATATTTCTGGCTCATCATTGCCATTCTGGTCAGCATTTCCGGCAAGGCTTTACGCGGAATTGTGCCATCCATGCATAGATAATCAGGCGAGATGCGCCCAACAGCTGGGAAAGCTGATTTGCGCCCTGCCCAGAATTGGTTACGTTCTTCTTCTGAATGTGACAAGCGCACTGATGTTGCGCCGCTTGATTTGACAATATCGCCGACACGTTCCAGTAGGAAGTTAACCTCAACCTCTGGCCCATCAAGCTCAACGATTAACAAAGCTGCCGCATCGCGCGGATACCCGGCGCCAACAAAATCTTCGGCAGCGTTAATAGCGGGGGCATCCATCATTTCCATACCCGCAGGGATGATACCAGCTGCGATCACATTGCTGACTGCTTGTCCTGCCTCTTGGGCGGTATCAAAACCAACTAACATGGCGCGTTGCGTGGCTGGTTTACGCAATATGCGAACTGTGACCTCAGTTACCACACCAAGCAACCCTTCAGACCCTGTCATCAATCCAAGCAAGTCGAGAGCGCCTGCATCAAGATGCTTACCACCAAGACGCAAGATATCACCATCCATGGTGACAATTTCAATGCCAAGCACGTTATTTGTTGTCAGGCCATATTTCAAGCAATGAACGCCACCTGAATTTTCAGCGATATTACCGCCGATGGAACAGGCAATTTGGCTGGACGGGTCAGGCGCGTAATAGAACCCTTCATCTTGGACAGCATGTGTAATCCCAAGATTTGTCACGCCTGGCTGAGTCACAACACAACGATTTTCATAATCAATATCAATGATTTGATTGAATTTACCGAGGCCTAACAACACCCCATCAGCTAGCGGAATTGCCCCACCAGACAAGGACGTCCCTGCCCCACGTGGTACAATTTTCACCCCCTCATCCCGACACCATTTCAAAACGGCAGCGACTTGCGCGGTTGTCTCCGGCAGCACTACCACCAACGGCATCTGACGATAGGCTGACAAGCCATCCGTATCATAGGCTTTCATAGAGCTATCATCATCTAACACACAATGGGCCGGCACGATACGTTTGAGCCCCGCCACAATCATATGACGACGGTCAAGAATCATTTGGTCAGCTTTTGGCATTTGCATAGCACTACCCCATCAAGAATTCAGCGAACTTCAGTCTAGTGTAATATTATATCATCTGTCACGACAGGACAGCTACATCGCTGAATAATGGAATACAATTCCGCCTGTTGGAAACGTAAACTAGATAAGAAAAAACCGGCCTATAGCCGGTTTCATCAAAGACAAGGTCTTTTCAAGATTAGCCCTGACGCGCCTTAAGACGAGGGTTCTTCTTGTTAATCACATATAGACGGCCTTTGCGGCGGATAACTTGACAGTTACGGTCACGTGACTTCAGTGTTTTCAAAGAGCTTGCGACTTTCATGACGCGCCTCATTAGCTAGTATTCGTTATATTGAGACGCGAACATAGACAGATATCCATCAAAGGTCAAGCGGTGAGTTCATTATATTTACCCATCGCTTTTCACTGTCAGAGCCGCTCGCCTAGCCGCCTCATGCTGTTGCAGAGCAAGCGCGGCTTCTTCAGCCGTGACAGAGGTAAAGCTTATGACGTCCCCCGGTCGAATCCGTCCTAAGGCATCAATATCTGCCGCAATAATACACCCAATTTTTGTATAGCCACCCATAGTGCCATGATCGGCCATGGCGATGATTGGCTGACCATCGGCTGGGACTTGCAAGACACCACGCATCATCGCATCAGAAATGATATCAGCAGGCCCCTTATGAGGCAAAGCCGCACCTTGCAAGCGCATCCCCATGCGGCTTGTCTGAGGTGACACCTTGTAAGTAGTCTCAAGCAGTGCCTCAATTGCCTCTTGTTTGAACCAAAAATCTTGGGGCCCTAGCATGAGGCGCAATGTTGTGCGTTTTGCAAAAATTTCACGCTGGCAATGATGAGATAGTGCTGGCGTACCACCTGCCTTACCAAGAGGGACCACATCGCCCGCCTGTAAAATTCGTCCTTCAATGCCGCCAATTTTAGCATTTGGCGTGGCACCTGTACCGCCATAAATCACGGGCACATCTAAGCCACCCGCAATACATAGCAGAACAGACAGGCTGTCTCCAAATGGCGGAACCGTGATAATATCACCAGCGCCTACCTCGATGACATCACAAGTTTGATATTCACTTATTTCACCTGCTGGCGTCTCTACCGTGAGTTTGGCCCCGATACTTCCCACAAGCGTGATACGAGATGCGACATCAAATTGAATACTAAAACCGCCAAAACATATCTCAATGCCATTGGTATTCGGCTCATTGCCAAGCAATATATTGCCAATAGCAAGCGCCTCTCGGTCAAGCGCTCCCCCCGTTGGCACTCCCAAATGCTGATAGCCAAACCGACCACGGTCTTGGATAGTGCTATAGGGACCTGCTTGTAGAATTGTCACGCTCATGATGACATCTCCCTCTGCAAGTCAGCTTCGGTTACATGACCCGCCTCATAGGCTTGCTCAAGATCATGATACTCTGCTTCGGTGATACGCCGGAATTCCACAACATCACCTGCATCAAATAAAATAGGTTCTGCACGATGTGGGTCAAAGACAGGAAAGGGCGTGCGCCCAATAAGATGCCACCCTCCAGGCGAATCAAGAGGATAAATCACTGATTGCCCAATGGCGATCCCGACCGATTGTGCTGGCACTTTGGTTCGTGGATTAGCGCGTCGTGGTAAGGTGAGCGCCTCATCAACCCCTACTAGATAGGCGGAACCTGGCATAAACCCCATCACAGACACTGTTAAATGATTGGCTAAGTGACGTGATATCACCTCTTCACTTGTCATCTCACAGCGGTCTGCGACCTCATTCAAATCAGGCGCAAACGCACCATCATAACAGACCGGAATCACCCAATGGCGAGATGTTAGCGCCACATCTGCCAAGGGTTTCTCATGCTCAAGCGTAACTAATATTTTTAATGATGACTGCGGCAGAATAAGCGGGTCTACTACAAAGGTCAGACGCGTCAGCGCAGGCACAATGTCAATAAGACCCGCTGGCGCAAGACGCCTCATATGGGCGGCTAATCGTTGAATATGTGCCGCGATAGCCTCACGCTGTTCAATTGTCAGGCCAGCTTCTTTTTGCGCTGCCTGATGAACGGGAGAAAAGCCGGTATAATCGAGCATGATGGCTTGGTCACCCATAGGTAACCAGATGGGATTCGGTAAGGTATTATCACTCATGCCCAGACCCTAGCTTGACCTTATTTTCATTACAAGTATGTTCAAACATATGAGATTTTTTTCTAAAAAAGAGAGACGATACAGCCATGAAATTCAATCTAAATGCTGATATGGCAGAAGGCTATGGTCCCTGGAAAATGGGAGATGATGACGCCTTACTTGATATCATTGCCACAGCCAATATCGCCTGTGGCTTTCATGCTGGCGACCATAATATCATGGGGCGCGTGATGGCAGAAGCGAAGGATAAACAAGTCAGCATTGGCTCGCATCCTGGCTTTTTAGATTTACATGGTTTTGGGCGTCGCCAGATGAAGCTACCTTTCGCCGAGATTGAACGGCTTATGGCCTATCAGATTGGTGCATCATTAGGCATGGCCTCACTTGTCGGAGCAGATGTGACACATATCAAAGTCCATGGCGCCTTAAGTAATATGGCCTGTGCTGATGATGATTTATCGGATGCCATCATCAAAGCCGTGCATGCGGTGTCACCACACCTTATTCTTCTCGCCCCTGCGCTCTCCCCTCTCTCAAAGGCTGGTTATCGCTATGGACTAGCTGTTGGTGAGGAAATTTTTGCAGACCGCACCTATATGCCAGATGGTCAATTAACTCCGCGGTCACGCGCAGATGCCATGATTGAGGATAAAGAAGCCGCTCTTGCACAATGTTTGGGGATTTTTGAAACTGGCAAGGTTAAGACGGTGGAAGGCACAATCATTGACCTACCTGCCCATTCCATCTGTGTGCATGGCGATGGTCCGACAGCTATAGAAATGGCCCGTCATGTTCGCAAAGGCATGGAGGAGGCTGGATATCAGCTCGTGACACTACCAGAGATGTTAGCTTGATAGCCTAAAGGTGTGAGCTATCCAATCGGACAGCTGACACCTGTCCCTTTTAAGCCGCAATAACCATGAGGCACTTTGTGTAGATATTGCTGATGATCGTCTTCGGCATAATAAAAAATAGGTTCAACTTTTATCTCAGTTGTAATTTTACCTAGCCCCGCATTTGCCAGAGCGAGACCATAGGCTTTGGCACTGTCACGCGCTATCTCAAGTTCATCTTGCGTTTCCGTGTAAATCACAGACCGATATTGGGTACCTGTATCATTGCCTTGGCGGAAACCTTGTGTGGGATCATGCTCTTGCCAAAAAATCGCAAGCAACGCATCAAGTGAGATATCGTCTGGGTTATAAGCCACAAGGACCACCTCGCTATGGCCTGTGCGACCAGAGCAGACCTCTTCATAGGTCGGATGTGGCGTGATCCCCCCTGCATAACCAACAGCGGTACTATAGACACCTTTTGTTTGCCAAAATAAACGCTCAGCCCCCCAAAAACATCCCATGCCAATGACAATGGTTTTTATACCATCTGGAAAAGGCGCAGCAATCGTCCGCCCATGCACCGCATGCGGCCCTGGTGTCATAATAGGTGAGGCGCGACCGGGAAACGCCTCTGACATTTGCGGTAGACGAGATTTAAAGGGGTTTGAGAAAAACATCTGATCGCCTCTCCATGCTTTCTTGCAAGTGTTTGGATGCTACACCCTAATAATGGCCTGATTATGGCCGTTGACAAGGGTGTGCTTACCTTGCCTCTTGCTAACGAGACAAAGCAGCAATGCCAGGCAATGTTTTCCCCTCTAGCCACTCCAAAAAGGCGCCACCCGCCAAAGATAGATAGGTGAATTTATCGGCAACACCGGCCACATTCAACGCCGCAACAGTATCACCACCACCGGCCACAGAAATCAACTGCCCCGCCTGTGTACGCGCTGCCACAGCCTGGGCCACGGCGATAGTGGCTTGGTCAAAAGGTGAGATTTCAAATGCGCCCATTGGCCCGTTCCACAAAATAGTCGCGGCCCCTGCAATCACATCTGTTGCGGCAGCAATAGAGGCTGGCCCGACATCAAGCACCATCTCGCCCTCAACAAGCGCCTCATTATCTTTGACGGCATGGTCGGCATGAGCCTCGAATTTCGTTGCCGCGAGCCCATCTGTTGGCAGGATCAGCTGGCAATTAGCGGCTTTGGCTTTGGCCATGATGCGTGATGCGGTTTCAAACAAATCTGGCTCGCTGAGCGAGGCTTTCATATCAACACCTTGCGCACCAAGGAAGCTATTAGCCATGCCGCCACCAAGAATAATCGCATCTGTTTTCTCGATGAGATTCTCTAAGACGGCTAATTTAGTTGAGACCTTGGCCCCGCCAACCACAGCAACCACGGGGCGCTTTGGCGCCTGCAATGCTTGTTCCAATGCTGTTAATTCATCAGCCAACGCATCACCAGCGTAGGATGGCAAATAGGCGGTAATTGCCTCTGTTGAGGCATGCGCGCGATGCGCTGCGGAGAATGCATCAGCGATATAAACATCGCCCAAACGCGCGAGTGATTTGGCAAAGCTGGCATCATTTGCCTCTTCCCCTTTGTAAAAGCGGATATTTTCTGCGACACATAAAGCCCCATCTGTCAGGGCGCTAATTTGCGTTTCAGCCTCCTCTGAGAGCACATCAGCAATCAGCGGCACATCTGTGCCGAGAACATCTTGGAGATAAGCTGCAATAGGGGCCAAAGATAGCTCAGCCTTTACCTCTCCCTTCGGGCGCCCCAAATGAGACAACAGCACTAGACGCGCGCCCTCTCCCATCAATCGCTTAAGACCAGGCAAGATGCGCTGAATACGGGTATCATCGCTAATTCGTCCCTCTTGGAACGGGACATTGAAATCAACTCTAACAAGGCATGTTTTACCTGACATGTTAGTATGACGCGCAAATTTAATATGTTGTGACATGATGGCTCTCGCTATTTATTGGCTATGGCGGGACATTATTGCCTTTAGCTACCATAAAAGGGGATGAAAAATCACGGCAAAAGCTCTTTCATGACTGGTATTTTTATGTCATTTTTAGGCTTGCTTAACCATTTTTGCAGGTCCTCACTATGTCACAAACAAGCCCCACCCCGTTTCATCTGGCGTTTGCAGTTACCGATATTGCAGAGACAGAAGATTTTTTTGTATCGCTGCTCGGATGTAAAGTTGGACGGCGCGCAGACCGGTGGATTGATTTTGATTTTTTTGGTCACCAGCTATCAGCTCATCTTGTTGATGGTGATTTGAGCGCAGCAGAAACCAACCCCGTCGATGGTCAGAAGGTTCCTTCTCGCCATTTTGGTGCAATCTTAGAGTGGCAAGCCTGGCATGAGTTGTCACAGACATTACAAGATGCTGATATTTCATTCCTGATTGAGCCTCATATCAGGTTTGAAGGTGAAGTCGGCGAACAAGCGACCATGTTTTTCTATGACCCCTCAGGCAATGCTCTTGAATTCAAGTCCTTTAAGGATCCTGCGCAGATTTTTGCATCTGAATGAGCCGCTGATTGGACTTGGTGATGACACGATTAGGTGAATTGCGCGCTGGCGTGACAGATGTTTTACCCCTGATGATAGGCATCATCCCTTTTGGTGCTGCGTTTGGTATACTTGGGTTAGAAGCCGGCCTAACCCCTTGGCAAACCTTTTTGCTTTCATCCATCTTATTTGCAGGGACGAGCCAAATCATTTTTGCACAAATGATCGCCCTTGCCGCCCCGGCCTTTGTTCTCTTTTCATCAGTCGCAGCCCTCAATGCGCGCCATTTGTTATATTCCGCCTCATTGTCTCCTTACTTGCGAGACAAGCCGCTAACTTGGCGCCTTATCCTTGCCTATTTCATGACAGATGAGGCCTATGCTGTTTCCATTGTGCGTTATCAAAACAGGCCGGCCAATGAGCATATGCATTATCATCTGCTTGGCTCTGGCTTTACCCTATGGGCATTTTGGCAGGCCTCGACAGCGCTTGGTATATTAGCAGGGACAGCGATTCCAGATAGTCTTGAATTGGGATTTGCTATCCCGCTTATTTTCATGGTGATTGTCCTACCGCTCATCAAGGGAAGACATGAAATCATTACCATCCTTGCGGCGGGGACGATTGTTGTTGAGTTTCAACACCTTCCTTATAATAGCTGGCTATTGCTTGCCGCAATGACGGGCATTTCTGCTGGCACGCTCTCATATCTTTATGAAAAGAGGCGCGATAGATGATTTGGTTTTTGATTATCGGAAGTGGCCTCATTACCTTTGCGATGCGCTTTATCTTCCTCACACCTGCTATGCCGCGGCAATTACCTGACTGGGCAGAGGCTGCCATGCGCCTTGTGCCCGTTGCCGTGCTATCTACCATCATCATCTCTGAGGTATTTATCAGTGATGGCACCCTTGCACCGATTGAGAATAACCCTCGGATTATGGCGGCAATGTTGGCAGCTATTATCGCCTTTTGGACAAAATCTGTGTTGCTGACATTGGCTGGTGGGTTATCTTGTCTTTACGTGCTTTCGCAGGTAGCCTAACAGCCGTCCATCCATCACAGCTAGACCCAGTGCCACAATCACAAAGCCCGCTATCTCTGTCATCGATAAATATTGTGACAACCATACAGCATCTAACAGCACGGCAAATAGCGGGACAATGATTGTCACCAGCATAAGATTTGACGCCCCCGCCAGCTGCAATATGCGAAAATATAAAATATAGGCAAAAGAGGTGCCCAATACGCCTAATCCGACAAAAACAGTGATAAGGGTTAGTGTTATCTCAAACCGCGGAATCCCCTCAAAGATGAGCATGAGAGGCATCATCATAATCGAAGCAGATAACAAGGTAGCAGCAGCGATGCTATCACCAGCATAACCAGCCAAGCGAAGCTTACCCCACACCGAAGCGCAGGCATAAGACAAGGTCGCAACAACAACGGCAAATTGCCCTAATGAGGTCACATCTAAACTGACAAGGCTTGCCGGACCTATGATGGTGATGACGCCCCCTACACCGACGATAACGCCTAACACGCGATGCCATTGCCATCTCTCCTCAGCAATAAAAAGAGCAGCGACGACGACCCCAAAAAAGGCTGTATTGGCATTTATAATTGAGGCAAGACCCGCAGTTATAAAAACCTGCCCATAGGCTATGAGCGAAAAGGGAATGGCATTATTTAGCAACCCCATAAAAGCAGCCGCCACCAAAAAAGAGGCAGCTGATGGTAGTGATTTACCGCGCACTCTGAGATAGGCCAAAAGCGCCATGGCGCCGATAAAGACCCGAAAAAAGACAAGCGTCAACGGCCCCATCACAGCGAGCGCTAACTCAATAAAGAGGAAAGACGATCCCCAAATGAAGGACAGAAGTCCTAATAGCAGCCATGCGCGACCTGACATGTCATCCTCCTAAATGGGAACAGCATAAGCTGCCATCCGTAACCCCATGACTAAAAAGAACCATAATACCAAGCGCCGAAATACGTGCTGATTCACATAGCGACGCAAATATTCCCCCACCATAAAACCAATAATCGCCATGGCGGCTGCAAACAAGCCATAAGGCACTATGGCACTTGTAATGATGCCTGTAACGACATAACCGATAGCAAGTGGCAGGCAGCCGACTAGGAGCAAATAGCCAGACACATTGACAAATTCATCTTTGGGTAAGCGCAAACTCGTCAGATACACCAATAATGGCACTGCCCACATAGAGGTAAGAGCCCCTAATAACCCAGCTGCTACACCACATAGAACCTGCCATTTTGTGTCATGTGAGGGCGCGATGGTGATGGAGTTTCCTACTAAATTATAAAGGGCAAATCCGATAATTGTTGCGGCGATGATGAAAGATAATCCAGCGACAGGGATCCGCACTGTGATAAATGAAAACAGAAAAATAGATAATAACAACGATAGGGCAAAGGGGTGATAACGCTTGATAATAGCCCGCTTTTTCTGGGCTCTGGCAAATTGCCAGATATTTGCCATAAACATGGGAATTAAATTAATCGCTAACACTAGTAAGGGCGCGAAAAATACGCTCAAAAACGTTATGGCGGTTGTGGGTAGGCCTAGCCCAATCACTCCCTTTATAACCCCAGCCCCAAAGTAAATAGCGCCAATCAGGGCTATCATATCTGAGGGGGTAAGAGCGCCATCCATTATGCCAGATGCCGTTCTGCAATAGCGGTGATGAGCGGGATCATGGTAGCATCTTTCACAGATAACCCTTTGATATCGTGGCTTGTCATTGTGATGGTAAGACGCCCATAGACATTGGACCATTCGGGATGATGGTCATATTTTTCAGCTAATAGTGCAATTTCTGTCATGACAGCAAAGGCGATTTGAAAAGTCTTAAATGAAAAATGAGCTGTCGCACTTTGTTGCGCCTCATCCACATCCCACATGGGGAAGGCTTGGAATAAGTTATCAATTTCAGATTGAGAGAGTGGTTGATTTTTCATGTGAACCTTATTGCGTTTTAGCGTTATACGCGTATGGTTAGCAGATTATGAAACTCTTGCATATTGCGCAAACACCCTCGCCTAATGCCTTGCAGATTGCACAAGCCTCTTTTGCCGCGATGCAACAATATGCAGGCGAAGATGTCCATTGTATCTCCCTTTCGCCGACTGACGTTGTTCCTACAAGCCTTGATGACTGCGGCGGGCTTGTACTTGGCACGGTTGAGAATATTGGCGCAATGGCAGGCCTAACCAAAGATATGTTTGATAGATGCTATAATCAGTGGCTTGATGCGAAACAGGGCATGCCAGTGGCCTTTTATGTTAAAGCTGGTTTAGATGGCACGGCGACAAAGCGTAGCCTGAACGCCATTGCGCAAGCATTGAAATGGCGCTTGATTGCCCCACCTCTCATATTGCATGGCCCCTTTAATGACAGCATGTGTGAGGAAGCGGCACAACTATCAGGGCAACTTGCGGCTGGCATTGATGCAGGGATTTATTGATCGGCGCAGATTGGCGCAGGTCATTGACTGAGTAGTGATAACAGATGCGACTTCTATTCTTTTTTGGTGAAATCACCCCGCTGCTCGCTTTATTTTTGGGCAATCACTTCTATGATATTTTTGTGGGCGCTTTATGGGCAGTGATTGCCGCAGCTATCTTTATGGTAATCACCTATGTCAAAGAAAGACGTATCGCGAGATTCGCCCTATTTTCAGTGTTTCTGTCGGCCCTTTTCACACTGGCAGCTTGGCTCGCAGGTGACTCTCTTTTCATCAAAATTCAGCCCACCCTCTTTAATCTAGCATTTGGCGGCGTGTTATTAGCTGGTCGACTTGCAGGTCATCCAATGATGAAACAATTTTTTGGCAGCCAATTCACATTGCGTGATGATGTCTGGCTAACACTAACCATGAGGTGGGGGCTATTTATGATGGTGCTTGCTGTGTCCAACGAATGGGCATGGCGCACATTATCGGATGATGGCTGGGTGACCTTTAAAGTCTTTATCGTCGCCCCAGCCACCACTCTATTTATGGCAGCGCAAATTCCCATTACGCTGCGCGGTCGTGTTACTTCTTCTTAATAACATATCCCAAGACCGGAAGATGAAGGGCAATATCGCCGGTTTCGTCTGATGAGATATCAAGCGAGATACGTGTATCATCAATATAACGCAAACGGCCTGTGACGTCAGGGTCCGCGGTTTGGCCTGCTTGACGAACCATCACATCATCGCCAACTGCTAACCCATCATGATTTTGGACCATGATGCCAGTGGGAGATGTGGGGGTTGCTGCCTTCGCAATCGCAAGGGCCTCTTCACCTGTTATTTCGCTGACATTGCCTTGTCCAAGAGCAACCACAGCCTCATCAATCGCCCGCAATTTCGCAAATGGGGCAAGGAAATCAGCCCCACCATCCCAGCGGCCAGAGATAAACCACATCAAATAATGGATATTGGCATCAGTCTGAGAAGGCCTATCACCATACATAAAAGGCGTCGCTCCTGCTTGGGCTTCTACCAGAGATAAGGCGGCGTGAAGCTGTTGGGTAGTCGCTGGCAAAGCGGCTTTCATATCTGCTTCTGTCCAGCCCTTATCAAAATAAAGGCTGCCTCTATCTTTGATAAATTCGGGCGGTGCGCCATCCATGGCATGGGTTAATACAACGCGCAGCGCCAGACTAAAAACTGTGCTTTCAAGCCAGCTTGCGAACATCATAGATTGCGGCGTGACAAGCGACGGTCCCTCTTGTCTCTCATCCATCATGCGGAAGATATTTTGGCTATCGCAATAAATATCAGCACCAATCTGTGCAACAGGTGTCCGGCGATACCCGCCTGTTAATGGCATAAGAAGAGGTTTAGGTGGCAAACGCGGAATCTCAACAGACTGCCAACTAAGTGACTTCATACCAAAGGCCACACGCACCTTCTCAGCGACTGGCGATTGGGGATAATGATGAAAAATCAAATCAGACATAAGACAATCCTATGAGGTTGGGGGGACTTATCCGCGTGAAAATAAGGATTTTTTAGGCGCCGCGGATGATGCTAGCTGTTCTGGCGCATTTTGATGCGCATCAGATGGCATGGATTGCATCCAGATACGCCCCGCGCCTTGCAATTGCGCGACATAGATATCCGCATCAATCTGGCCCAAATCAAAGGCAAGACTTGGTTCCATTGCCGCTAGCAAATCAGCATTGACTTGTTGCTGATCATCCTCTGCCAAAGTCAGCGGGTAGAGGTCACCAGCCATAAATGTCACAATGCGACCGGCCCCTTTCAAGTGATAGAGGCGATAAGACGAGCGAGATGGCAGGGAAACATCCAAAACAATGTCACAATCTACCACAGCATCATATGCCAAGAGATTAGGAGCGGCCACAATGAGGCCTTGGCGATGAAGTGATAAATCAAACACCATGACGGCGCCCACTTGCTTCGGCGTCAAATAGAGCAATTCTGTGTCAGATGAGTGATTATGAAGTGCTACAAACCCCTCTTGCGGCGATGAGGCAAGCTCAACACTAGGTGACTTTGCCAAAAAACTATCGCGGCGCGCATGTAATAATGTTTGCGCAGGAATATCACATTCAATGGCTGGGCAAGAGCCATCGATCACCCGGAACATAGTTTGAGGCATATCCTCAGGCGCGCTATCGCCGCCCTCGCCTGTTTCCTCTGATGTGTCGATCGGTTCAAACTCTGTCGTATCATCTTGCATGGTCTTGCCTATCTTTGCCGGTTACGGACAATTACCGACAATGTGTCATATCACCGGTTGAGCCGCAATCTGTTAAGTCATACGAGTGCGCTATAAAAAGGGATGCTGCGTTTCAATCTCTTTTAGCTCCGCGATAGTTGTCACGCCAAGCTGCATCATCACATTTTCAATCTCATCTTGCAGGATAGCGCCCGTATGAGCTGCCCCTGGGGCACCGAGTGCCGCCACCCCCATCAAAAAGGCTCGCCCGAGGAAGCAGAAATCAGCCCCTAAAGCGAGGGCCCGCACAATATCAAGACCGCTTCTGACACCACTATCAAGCGCGATGGTCACATTCTCACCCAGTTGCTCACGCAAAGCCGGTAACTGCGAGATTGAACTCGGCACAGCATCTAACTGACGACCGCCATGGTTGGAAATAATGATACCATCTGCGCCATGGGCAATGGCGCGGTGACAATCTTCACTATGCAATAATCCTTTGATCAGTAAAGGCCCATCCCACATTTTGCGAATCTTTGCCAGATACTCCCATGTCAGAGACCCATTGAGCTGGCTGCCGATGAATTGTGTAATATTATTCAATAACTCTGGCGGCGCATAAGGTTCTAAATTCTTAAAGCGAAACTTCCCCCCATTTTGCAGAGCTGCCATAGACCAGGAGGGATGAAGCATTGCCTGCCATAAAACACGAGCCGTCGGCGCCGATTCAGAGCGTGAACCAATGGGGGCACCTGCGATGCGCATTTCTTCGCGCCGGCTTGGCCCAGGCACATCTGCGGTGACAATCAATTTTGTAAAGCCAGCTTTTTTGGCTCGCGAGAGCAAATCAGCGGTAATGTCTGGATCATGCGCCGCATAAAGCTGGAAAAATCCTTTATCACCAATGAGAGGGCCTATCTCTTCGACATTCGCGCCTGCCACGGTGCTCAGCCCATAGCCATAACCTGCCGCATTTGCTGCTTTGGCAAGCGCCCGTTCTGACCCAGGCCAAATCAGCGATGATAAGCCAATTGGGGCGACTGAAAATGGGGCGGCAAACTCCGTGCCACAAAACTGTGTGGCACATGATGGGGATACTCGCCCTCGCAACAAGCGCGGCACGAGTGAGACTTCGCTATAATCGTCAACAGAGCGATCACGGGCCTCATTCTGGCCAGTACCTGCAAATAAATACGCCCCAACAAAAGGCGGCAAACGCTTCTCAGCTTGTTTCTGCAAATCGCTAATTCTTGGATATTTTGACATAAAGTGCGACATGAAACCCTCACCCGTGAAACGCTGTTATTCCGCGCCAATGCTTTGTCAAAATGACATGCCCCCTGCCCCCTGTCTAGCGAAAGGCACAATGTTTTCTTGATCTGAAATATTAATGGACGTCATGCTGTGCCATAGGGGAGCGTTTAAGAGGAGACCGCTATGGAAATCTTTAGATTTCATACCACTATCCCCACAATGATTAGCAGCATGGCGCTGACGTTAATCTTGAGTTTGTGCGGACATGCCGCCGTTGCTCAAGATTCAAAATTGCGCGATGCTTCATACTGTCACATCTCATCATCGCTTCAGGGCCAATGGCCTGACACTGATTTCACAAGATGCACGATAGATTTATCTGAAATACGCTCAGGCGGCCCCCCAAAGGATGGCATCCCGTCTCTTGATATGCCGGATTTTATTGCGCTATCCGAGGCAGATTACGAGCCGCAATCGCCTTTGATTTCTGTTGTCTTTGACGGGGAAGCGCGCGCCTACCCGCTTTCTATTTTAATCTGGCATGAAATTGTAAATGATCATATTGGAGAGACGTCTTTTTCCGTTACCTATTGCCCATTATGTAACACCTCGGTGGTGTTTGCCAGAGACCATGGCACATATACACTTGATTTTGGCACGACAGGACAGCTTCGCCATTCGGATCTGGTCATGTATGACCGACAAACAGAAAGCTGGTGGCAACAATATAATGGCGAGGCCATAGCTGGCGCCTTGGCAGGACAGTCTCTGACTATCTTGCCGTCTCGCTTAGAGAGTTTTGCCGAATTTTCAGAGAGACATCCCTCCGGTATGATTTTGGACATTCCTTCTGACCATCAACGCCCCTATGGCATTACCCCTTATAATGGCTATGACAGCGCACGATATCCATTCCTCTATGAAGGGTCACTTCCCGAAGGAATTGGGGCGCTTGAACGTGTGGTGGTTGTAAATGATGAAGCAATTGCGTTGTTTCATCTCATGCAAGCCAGACGACTTGAGCGTGGTGATATCCGCCTCACTTGGAGTAGCGGCCAAGCCTCGGCCTTAGATAAAGCTGTTATCTCAGAGGGCCGTGATGTCGGCACTGTTATTGCACAGCGCCAAGAAGACCATGGCAAACTGGTTGATGTCCCCTATAAGGTTACTTTTGCCTTTGTCTGGCACGCCTTTAACCCAGAAAGTCCAATTATCGGTGTGACAGCAGATGAGCAATAAATAAGCGCACTAAGGCAGTTCGCGTATGGGATTACCGTCAATAAAGGCGGCAATTCCCTCTACCATTTGCCCATAAAAAATCTGCATTGTCTCTTTAGTCACATAGCCGATATGCGGCGTCATTATCAGATTGGGAAGCTGACGCAACGGGTCATCTGAGGGCAGAGGTTCATAGTCATAGACATCAATTGCCGCCCCGCCAATTGCGCCAGCACGTAGCGCCGCTGACAACGCATCCTTATCAATAATTGGCGCCCGAGATGTATTGATGAGGCAAGCATCATGTTTCATCAGAGCGAGCATATCAGCGTCAATTAAATGGCGAACACGCTCAGATAATTTGAGGTGGATGGAAATAAAATCACAGCTTTGGAAGAAGGTCTCTTTATCAAGATAGGTTACCCCAACCTCATCACAACGCGCCTTCGTCAGGTTTTGTGACCAAGCCACAACATCCATCCCAAAAGCCTGACCAAATTTAGCAACCTGGCTCCCTAGCCGTCCTAACCCAAGAATGCCAAGGCGAGCACCGCGCAGATCCCGTCCTGTTGCCACTTGCCAGCCGCCCTCTTGCATGGCGTGGGCAGACGGCATGATGTGACGCGCCAAATTACCGATTAAAATCATCGCTAGTTCTGCTGTGGCGTGACCTGGTGATTGCGTCCCCATCACTACGATACCCTTGCTTCGTGCATAGGCGGTATCAATAGAGGCATTTCGCATGCCAGATGTAATGATAGCCTGCAGATTAGGGAGTGCGTCAATCACCTCTTTGGTGAGTGGTGTGCGTTCCCGCATCACCCCCAAAATACTATAGGGCTGCAACCTCTCAATGAGCGCATCCCCTGTTATCGTATCATGAAACACATCGATGGCATGATCTGATAAACAGCTCCAATCCGCAGCTTGGCGTGCATCATCCATCCAATCATCTAGTAACGCGATTTTATGCATATTCACTCCTAAGGCGCTCATGAAACTTTCTGAAAACAATCTTGCAAGATGGCGGCAGACTGCCTAATGATATGGCAAGCAACCGCGCAAAAGCAATTGCCTGCTTTGAAATAGTCCGCAGGCGTGACGGAATTTTCGCTTACCCTGGGGTATCTTTGTGGTCATAGAACGATTTTTTTCAGGCGAAGCAGACCTATCAGTTACGATTTTAGTGAGCCTCCTCACCACCGTCGCTTGGCTTGTTATTGGCTTATATATCGGCCCTGTCATAGGTGCCTTCTTACCCATTCAAGGAACCATTTGGATGCATAACATCCACGCTTTTAGCTTGGGGTTTTTGACCATATATGGCGCCAGTCTTATTATGCAATCAGCCTTATATAATATGACAAGGCTGGCAGGAAAGATTGGGAGCTTTGCCCTTGCCTTTTTATTAATTCTGATTGGCATGCTCATCATCATTTTTGTCACCTCTGGCGAATTAAGTTGGATGATCTATGTCAATGAGGGATTGCGTGTCTCATCCTAACTCACATCACAAGCGCGAAAGAGAGCTATGACATTAATAATTTTTGATAAAGATGGGGTGCTTTTGGATTTGCCAAAGACGTGGTTGCCGGTGGCGCGTGATATTACCTATTTGCTGTCAGAGCTAACAGAGCAGCGCTATTCCGCCCAAATATTTCAAGAGATTATCGGGATTGAAGAGCAATCTGAGACCATTGACCCTGATGGTTTATTTGCGTCTGGCTCGTTCTTAGATCAACAGGCTGCCTGCATCGCCAAAGCACCGGAATTAAAGGCGCATTTTGATGACCCCTCCTATCGGGAAAAGGTTATGGCTATTGTGCAACGCAATCAACAACGAGGCGCGGTGCCGTTGGGAGATATTCAGACCTCTCTTCACGCACTCCGGGCACAAGGCTATCGCTGTGCCATTTTAACAAATGATTCAGAAGCATCCGCGAAGCGGTCGAGCACAGAGCTTGGTATCATCTCGCATTTTGAAGAAATTCTGGGCTTTGATAGCGGTTTTGGCGGCAAACCGGCTCCAGAGGGCTTTTTGGAAATCTGTCGACGCTGTGGCTATGCCCCAAATGATACGATTATGGTTGGTGATACGAGCGCAGATCTAGGTGTCGCAAATGCCGCCGGGGCTGGTCTTTTCATCGGCATTAGTGCGCGCTACCCTGCGCCAACAAAGGCGCTAGAGGCGGCCTCACATCTCTTACCGAATATCGAAGGGTTACCTGATTATCTGGCGCAAAAAGTGGCGCAATCTGCCTAGCCAACAAATGCCTTTTCCAGCACATAGGTGCCAGGCTTTGAGTTGGCACCTTCTTCTAGACCAGCTGCTTCAATGATGGCTTTCACATCATTATTCAACCCCATAGAGCCGCAAATCATAACGCGGTCAGTCTCGGGATGAAGTGGCGGCACGTCTAAATCAGAAAAGAGCGTGCCATCTTCCATTAACGTTGTGATACGGCCCATTTTAGCGGATTGATCACGGGTTGTTGTCGGGTAATAGCGCAGCTTCTCCTTTGCCATTTCACCAATTAGCGGATCCGCCTTCGCTTCTTCGATTAAATGCGCGCCATAGGAGAGCTCAGCCACTTCACGGCATGTATGAGTCAGGATTACATCATCATATTGCTCATACACGTCTGGATCTTTTATCAAAGAGGCAAAAGGCGCGATGCCTGTCCCTGTGGCAATCATGTATAAACGCTTGCCTGGTAAAAGCGCATCAAGGACTAATGTGCCAACAGGCTTGGTCTTCATAATGATGTAGTCACCAGGCTGCAAATGCTGCAAGCGTGATGTTAATGGCCCATCTGGTACCTTAATTGAATAAAAGGATAAGGTTTCTGACCAGAAAGGTGCCGCAATCGAATAAGCGCGCAATAATGGCTTGCCAGCTTCATTCAGCAATCCAATCATCACAAATTCACCAGACCGAAACCGAAAACTATCAGGACGTTCAACTTCAAAATGAAACAAGCGATCTGTCCAATGTGTCACAGATAGCACTTTCACAGCATCTTTGGTATCAGCTGGCACGCCCACAGATTTTGGAGCTTCATGTGATTGCAGCATTGGTTTATCCTTCTTGCCTTATCTTGTCCTTTGATATCTGTTACATCGCGGCAAGAGTCAATGGCTCGACGATGGCAGGGTTATGCCAAAGGCCAATTACCGCTAGATGATTAGCGTCACGCCTCTTACTTCAATTGATGAAAAACCAATACCGCCTAGCGTTTACATCAGAGTTTAGCCTTGACTAAATTCATAAGCCTTCTATTTTATAGTTACGACAAACAAGCATAAGTAGCACGAACGCAACAGATGGACGCCTCACTCGCACAACCACCGGTTAAAACACCGCAGATGATGCCGTTAGCGCTCGCATTATCTGTCACTATTTTGGCGGGCTTTGCACTCAGCGACTCTGATTTCGCGGATGTGTTAATTGGCACCGTGGCAGATGCATATTTACAAGTCACAACCTTTGTGGCGGCAACTTTACTGCTATTTTATGGGATTGAGCGCCTATTTGGGATTGATGCTATTCGCCTTTTATCACGCTCTGGTTTTTGGCAAGTACCACTTGCTGCGGCGTTAGGCGCCTTACCAGGATGTGGCGGTGCTATCATAGTGGTGACTAATTTTGTATCAGGTCGCTTGAGTTTTGGTGCCGTTATGGCGACGTTGACCGCAACTATGGGTGATGCCGCTTTTCTTCTCATCGCCAAAGAACCTGTGACAGGGCTGATGATGATGGGCATTGGCCTCGCTGTGGGCACAATTTCTGGCTATATCGTAGATGCCCTTCATGGCAAACATTTCTTGCAGGGAAGCGCACAGACCAAACCAGAAGATCACAAGGCAGCTTATCGCAGACCTGCCTCACCATTCTTCACAAAATTATGGGTCATGACCATTATTCCAGGCATTGTCTTTGGGGTATTTGGCGCCTTTCAAATTGATTTAGATGAGGTGTTTGCCACCACCCTAACAGCTGAACCTGTCACCCTATTTGGATTCGTAGCGGGCTGCCTCTGCTTTGGTATGTGGCTCGTTCCTAATTTGATGAGGCGTCCCTCAACATCAGCGCCGCGCTCTGTGCTTCAACAAACCATCACAGATACCAACTTTGTCACGGGCTGGGTCATCATTGCCTTTTTACTCTTTGAAATTAGCCTCTTTGTAACGGGCTATGAATTGGCAAACTTATTTGATGGCCTTGCCATTTGGGTTCCGCTCATTGCTGTAGTGATTGGCTTACTGCCAGGGTGCGGCCCGCAGGTGCTTGTCACAAGCCTTTACCTAACAGGCATTGTCCCGTTATCTGCACAAATCGGTAATGCCATAAGCAATGATGGGGACGCTCTATTCCCGGCTCTGGCACTGGCCCCAAAGGCGGCCATTATCGCCACCTTATATTCAACCATCCCAGCTCTTTTACTAGCCTATGGATGGCATTTCTGGATGACATAAAAAAAAGCGCTAGCCGAAACTAGCGCTTTCTTCATTTCAGGCTTAACCCTGTTAGCTAGCGATTAAACACCAGCCTGTGGGCGCATATCGTCTTTGCTGATGCCAGCAACTGAGACAGGCTTCTTCATCGCATCACGACGGAATGGCTCACCCAGCTCTTGGTTCAACAAGACTTCGATGAATGTTGTTTTCTTATCATTCATCTGGGCATCAATCGCATCTTGCAACGCTGTTGATAAATCAGCCATTGAAGAAACTTGAACGCCGTTGACACCACATGCTCTCGCGATTTCAGCATAGCGAACGTCTGTATCAAGCTCAGTGCCCACAAAGTTATCATCAAACCACAATGTTGTATTACGCTTCTCAGCGCCCCACTGATAGTTACGGAAGATGATCATTGTGATTGGCGGCCATTCATTACGACCAATGGCTGTCATCTCATTCATTGAGATACCAAACGCACCATCACCGGCAAACCCAACAACAGGTGTATCTGGCTGACCAATCTTGGCACCCATGATAGCTGGCAGGCCATAGCCACAAGGGCCGAACAAACCAGGTGCCAAATATTTACGGCCCTGCTCAAATGTTGGGTAGGCGTTACCGATCGCACAGTTATTACCAATATCTGATGAGATAATGGCGTCTTTTGGCAAGACTGATGTAATTGCGCGCCATGCCATACGAGGTGACATCTTTTGCGGTTCTCTGTTACGTGCACGCTCGTTCCATGTTGTGCCTGGATCATCATCTTCATGGTCAAGAGAGGTTAATTCCTGCGCCCATGATGACTTCATCTGTGCAATCATTGATGTACGTTCAGCGCGACCAGTATCACCGGCTGTGGCTGAGAGTTTATCAAGAATTGATTCAGCAACTGTCTTCGCGTCACCAACAATCCCAATTGATACTGGCTTTGTTAGGCCAATACGGTCTGGGTTGATATCAACTTGGATGATCTTGGCATCCTTTGGCCAATAATCAATGCCATAACCTGGCAATGTTGAGAATGGGTTGAGGCGTGTGCCTAATGCCAATACAACATCAGCCTTTGCGATCAATTCCATACCAGCTTTTGAGCCATTATAGCCTAGCGGACCAGCGAAAAGCGGGTGTGAACCAGGGAAAGCGTCATTATGCTGATAACCGCAACAAACAGGCGCATCTAGACGCTCTGCCAATTTCATTGACGCATCAATCGCACCGCCAATCACAACGCCAGCACCATTAAGCATGACAGGGAACTTTGCGTTTGAAAGCAAGTCTGCAGCTTGGGCAATCGCATCTTGACCACCTGATGGGCGTTCAAAATCAACAATCGCTGGTAACTCAATGTCAATCACTTGAGTCCAGAAATCGCGTGGAACGTTAATTTGAGCCGGTGCAGATGCACGCTTGGCTTGCATGATCACACGGTTCAATACTTCAGCGATACGAGAGGCATCACGCACCTCTTCTTGGTAGGCAACCATATCCTTGAACAAAGCCATTTGTTCAACTTCCTGGAAACCACCCTGACCAATTGTCTTATTGGCTGCTTGCGGTGTCACAAGAAGCAAAGGTGTATGGTTCCAATAGGCTGTTTTCACAGGTGTCACAAAGTTTGTGATACCTGGGCCGTTCTGTGCGACCATCATAGACATTTTGCCAGAGGCGCGCGTGAAGCCATCGGCCATCATACCCGCATTACATTCGTGTGCCGCATCCCAAAATGTGATGCCCGCTTGCGGGAACAAATCTGAAATCGGCATCATCGCAGAACCGATAATTCCAAATGCATGCTCGATGCCATGCATTTGTAGCACCTTTACAAAGGCTTCTTCTGTTGTCATTTTCATGGTTATATCCCCACTTTATCGAAAATAGGTTACGCGCCATAAGAGCGCTCTATTGTTACATTACAAAGAGTGTGATCGGCACTTCTAGCACCAGTTAAATCATAATTTAATACCAGACAGCAGGTCATTATTTAGAAATTTGCTAAACACGACCAAAAGATTGAAGTGAACGCCATTTCTGTCTACAATGCGCCCAATCCTAACTTGGTGATGAATGACAGGGGACCAGCATGGCGACAGATGATAAGCGCACGCAATGGGAACAGCAAGCAGAGACCGAATTAAAGCGCCCTTCGCAGACGCAATCCAAGGAGACACTAGAAGGCATTGCGATTAAACCGCTTTACACCTCTGATGATATTGCAAACCTCCCTCATTTAGAGACCTATCCCGGCCAAGCCCCTTTCACCAGAGGACCACGCGCCTCTATGTATGTTGGCCGCCCGTGGACCATTCGCCAATATGCTGGCTTTTCAACGGCCAAAGCCTCAAATGAATTCTACAGAAAAGCGCTTGCTGCAGGACAAAAGGGCCTATCAGTGGCATTTGATCTCGCCACCCATCGTGGTTATGATTCGGACCACCCTCGTGTGGTGGGTGATGTTGGCAAAGCCGGCGTTGCCATTGATTCTGTTGAGGATATGAAAATCCTGTTTGACGGCATTCCTTTGGAGGAGATGTCTGTCTCGATGACAATGAATGGTGCCGTTTTACCTATTCTTGCTGGCTTTATTGTTGCTGGTGAGGAACAAGGGGTTCCCGTAAGCGCGCTATCCGGAACCATCCAAAATGATATTCTGAAAGAATTTATGGTGCGCAACACCTATATCTACCCGCCTGCGCCTTCCATGCGGATCGTGTCTGATATCATCAGCTATACCGCTGATCATATGCCGAAATTTAACTCCATCTCTATTTCTGGCTATCATATGCAAGAGGCTGGCGCCAATTTGGTGCAGGAATTGGCCTTTACACTCGCTGATGGCTTGGAATATGTCCGCACTGCTACACAGCGTGGGATGGATGTTGATAAATTCGCACCGCGACTCTCTTTCTTCTTTGCCATCGGCATGAACTTCTTCATGGAATCTGCCAAGCTAAGGGCGGCACGCACCTTATGGTCACGCTGGATGACAGAATTGTTCGCGCCTAAAAGTGATAAATCGCTAATGCTCCGCACGCATTGTCAGACATCAGGGGCCTCACTCCAAGAACAAGACCCTTATAACAATATTATCCGCACAACGATTGAGGCGCTAGCAGCTGCGCTTGGCGGCACACAATCATTACACACCAACTCATTTGATGAGGCGATTGCCCTGCCGACTGAATTTTCAGCACGCATTGCAAGAAATACGCAGCTCATTCTTCAAAATGAAGCTGGGATCACAGATACGGTCGATCCACTAGCTGGTTCCTATTATGTTGAGAGCTTGACGAATGATCTCATTGAAAAGGCTGATGCGCTTATTCGCCAGATTTAAGAAATGGGCGGAATGACCGTCGCGGTACAGTCTGGTTTTCCAAAAGCTGAGATTGAAAAGGTTGCGACGGAACGCCAAGCTCATATTGATTCTGGCAATCAGGTGATTGTTGGCGTGAATAAATTCCAGCCAGCAGAAGCCACACAAGTTGATGTTCTTGAAATTGATAATCAGGCTGTGCGCGAAGAACAAATTGCACAACTTGTTGATATCAAAGCACGTCGTGATGAGGCTGAAGTCACCCGCACATTGGCAGCCTTGCGCCAAGCTGCCCAAGATGGGACAGGTAATTTACTTGCCCTGTCCGTTGAGGCCATGCGTGCACGTGCCACTGTGGGAGAAGTCTCAGAAGCACTCGCAGACAGCTTTGGCAGATATGAAGGCCAGAACGAACTTGTTACAGGCGTTTATCAAGACGCGTTCGGCGCCGATGCGCCTATCTTTGGCAAAATTAATGACGCGCTCGCACAGTTTACTGGCATCACCGAAGAAGCACCTGGTCTTTATATGGCAAAGCTCGGTCAAGATGGCCATGATAGAGGGGCGAAAGTTATTGCCAGCGCCTTCTCTGATATGGGCATGGATGTTCATGTAGGCCAATTATTTGAAACACCAGAAGAAGCGGCTGATAGTGCCATTGCCTTAGGGGTTCATGTGATTGGTATCTCCACGCTTGCTGCGGGCCATAAAACCCTTATCCCGCAGCTGATTGGACATCTAAAGGACAAAGGTGCTGAGGATATTATGGTGATCTGTGGTGGTGTTATCCCTGAGAAAGACTATGACTTCCTCTATGAGGCTGGAGTTGCCGCCATCTTTGGCCCAGGCAGCAATGTCACGGAAGCGGCGCTTGAAACTGTTGAAAAAGCAAGCGACCAGATGAGCCGCATGCATAATTATCGCAAAGCGCGCCTTGGCCAATAAAGGCGGTTATTGCGCCACCTCACACTAAAATCTAAACGATTAATCAGCTGCCTTTGCGAAGGCGGCTGATTGTCATTTTGGGCGAAATGGCTTCAATATCGAGCATCAATTCGATGATTGTCCCCTTATCGGAGGCCAGCGCTGCCTCAAATAGCGGCTGGAATTCATCTGTTTTTGTCACACGCGCACTTTCGAACCCATAGGCTGAGGCAAGCGTGACAAAATCCGGGTTGTCTAGCTCTGTACCAGATACGCGATGAGGATAATGCTTTTCTTGATGCATACGAATTGTGCCATATGACCCATTATTGAATATCAGAATGATAGGTTTCAGATTATGCTGCATCGCTGTGCCAAGTTCCGATAAATTCATCTGAATATCACCGTCACCCGCAAAGCAAATCACTTTCTGACCGGCGTCTGCCACCTTACATGCAGCGATCGCAGCTGGCAGGCCATAACCCATCGCACCAGATTGCGGCGCTAATAAGCGGCGGGTACCAAATCGCATGAATTTATCTGGCCAAATGGCAAAATTCCCTGCCCCATGGGTAATAATGGCATCATGCGGTGTCATATGTTCAATCGTCTGAATGACCTCTGCCATATCCAGCTTGGTATGTTGTGGCGGTGGTGTAAGCGCGGCCTCATAGGTCTGACGCGCTTTCTGACACCACAGCTGATGATGTGGCGATGGTACCTGCTCTTGGCACGCTTGCCATAGCTGGGCAAGTAATTGCTTTGGCGACGCATTCACTGCAATATCCGCTTGATAGATCTTATTAATCTCATCAGCGCAGAGATGACTATGAATTAACATCGCCTTCATACGCGGCACGTCAAATAATGACCATGCTCTTGTTGTCATCTCACCAAAACGGATATTTAGCGCAATGATAAGATCAGCCTCCTGCAGATGGTTGGCGAGCCCTTCATTCATCGCTACTCCGGCATCACCAATATAGCTGGGTGAATGATTATCTATCACATCATGATAGCGGAATGCTGCAGCTACTGGCAAAGATAAGGCTTCGGCAAAGCGCTGTAGATCGTACCGTGCTTCATCGTCCCAGCCACTACCGCCCGCAATGATGATGGGACGTTCTGCCTGTGTAATTGCCGCCAGAATAGCTGTGACATCATCCTCGGACGCGGCAGGCTGCGGGATGGTAATGGGATGAGCAGCGGACACATCTGAGTGAGATGACAACATATCTTCTGGCAAAGCCACAATGACAGGTCCTGGCCGCCCAGATATAGCCATAGAATATGCGCGTGAGACGATTTCTGGAAGGCGTGCAATATCGTCAATCTGAACGACCCATTTCGCCAACCCACCAAAGACAGCCTTATAATCAACCTCTTGAAAAGCCTCGCGTCCTATCTGGTCTGTTCCAACCTGCCCCACAAATAACAGCAAGGGGCTAGAATCTTGATGCGCCGTATGGATGCCAATGGCGGCATTGGTTGCCCCGGGCCCTCTTGTTACAAAGCAAATGCCAGGCTCACCTGTCAGCTTGCCATAAGCACTTGCCATAAAAGCAGCCCCACCCTCATTACGGCAAAGGGTGAAATCAAACCCGCCATCTGCCATGGCATCAAGGGCGGCTAGATAGGATTCACCTGGCACACCAAAGCCATGGCGCGCACCCAAAGCCATCAGAGATTCAAGAAGGATATGACCGCCATGTCTAGCGTGAGGGATATGTTGGCTCATCTTATCCTACCTATTAATTGCATGACATGACGCTACCAAGCTTCTCCCACACTGGCAATACGCGTTACTGCCCTTTCACAACCTTTGACATGACACGTGTCATGCGCGCGCTAAACTCGCCAATATTTGGCGGAGATTTACCTTCAATAATCAAAGACTGCTCAAATAATAAATGTGTGGCATCACTGAGCAAACCGATATCAGCGCCATCTTTTTCTCTATTTTGCAAAGCCTTCACTATGTCGTGATTAGCGTTAATTTCCAAAATAGGGGCAGGCTCTTTGAAATTCGGATCATGCTGGCGCATCAGACGCTGCATCTGGATATCCATCCCATTCTCATCTGCGACAAGACAAGCCGGACTGTCTGTGAGTGTCTTCGATAGACGCACATCTGCTACGGCCTCTCCCAATTCGGCTTTCATCGCTGTGATCAAGGCCTCATAATCTTGGCTAGCGCCTGCCTCATCAGCTGGCGTCTCTTCAGTTTCAAATTGGTTAAGGTCAAGTCCACCTTTGGTAATAGATGTAAATGATTTGTCATCATAGACACCGACCAGCGGCAACCAGAATTCATCAACGGGATCTGTGAGATAAATAACCTCCAAATCACGTGCCTTTAACCCTTCTAGATGAGGTGACATTTCTGCTTGAGCCACAGATTCTGCAGAGAGGGTATAGAGCGTATCTTGCCCTTCTTTCATCCGAGATACAATCTCATCCAAAGATGTCCATTCCTTGGATTTTGACGTTTTAAACCGCGTAATTTTCAGTAATTTTTCACGGTTATCCGTATCTTCGTAGAGCCCCTCTTTCAGCACGATACCGAACTGATCCCAGAGCTTATCATAAGTCTCTTTATCCTTATCATGCAGCTTGGTGAGCTCTGTAATAATCCGCTTTACCACAGCCTTACCAATCCGGCTCAAGGTCTGGTTATGCTGCAGCAATTCACGGCTCACATTCAAATCAATATCGGATGTATCGATTATCCCTCTGACAAAGCGTAACCAGCCTGGAATTAAAGCATCAGTGTCATCTGTGATAAAGACACGGTTGATATATAATTTCACCTTTGGCTTTCGTGCCGGATCGAATAAATCATAAGGACGCATCTCTGGGATACACAAAAGGTTGGTAAAGGATACTGTGCCCTCACTCACATTATGCAACGTTAGAAGCGGCGTGCCATAGCCCGCCCCCATATCAGCGAAAAAGGCATTGTAATCATCTTCAGAAATCTCTGATTTTGGCCTTGTCCAAAGGGCTGAGGCGGCATTGAGGCGGCGTTCCTCGTCCCCTTGCTGGAATGTGATGGGGTAGCTGATATGGTCAGCATAGGTTTTAATCACATGGGACAGACGCATTTCCTCGCAAAATTCACCTTCCTCCTCTTTCAGATGAAGCGTGATTTGCGTGCCATGTGCCTGTTTATCAGCCTCTTCAATCTGATAGCCAGACCGGCCATCTGATACCCAGCGATATGCCTCATCTGTTCCAGCCTTCTTGGTAAGAACAGACACCTTATCAGCCACCATAAAGGCGGAATAAAACCCAACACCAAATTGTCCAATCAGTGCTAATTTATCATGTTCGGCATTTTCGCCTTCAGCCTTTGCTTGGCTCATTGCCTCTAAGAAAGATTTGGTGCCAGAGCGTGCTATAGTACCAAGAGAACTTTGCAACTCCTCTTTGCTCATCCCAATTCCTGTATCAGAAATGGTAAGGCTCTTGGCTTCAGCATCTGCAGTAATGGTGATTGCGGCCGCATCACTCACATCAGCAAGCGTCTTATCACTGAGGGCGAGATAGCGTAATTTATCGATTGCATCTGAGCTATTTGAAACCAGCTCTCTTACAAAAATCTCTTTATTTGAATAGAGAGAATGGATCACAATATCGAGGATTTTGCCAGTATCTGCCTCAAAGTTGTAATTAGACATAGGTTCACTCCGCTGTGTCTTATCGCGTTTTATTCTATGGCACATATGGGAAGTCTGCCTCTGCGCTTCAAGAGCCATAGACATGCCATTTTCATATAAATGCAATCTATGGCGCTGGAATAACTAATCATTGCCTTCTGAGGGTCCCTGCCCTAAATATGGCGCATAACGTCACCACGACCTCGCAGGAGAGCCCGCATGGATAAGCATGTTAAACAGGTCCGAAACCTTCGCAAATCTGGCAGAGATAAATTGACGAAATTACGATCAGAGCTCACTGAGCTAGCGTGGGACCTAACCGAAAAAAACGAGACGATTAACGACCCGCAAATCAACAAGATTCTTGAGCTGATTGACCAAAGCCTAATCGAAATTGAAAAGGCATTAGGAAAGTTAAGCTCTATCTGGCTCGTTGAGCGCCATGTAGATAAAGTAAAAGCAGAAAGTCTGCATAACTATAAATACTAGGGAGTGTCGCGCCCTCGCAGCGCTTGCAAATGATGCTGCACCGACGAGGAGAGGGCTGGCAAATCATAGCCGCCCTCTAATAGGCTTAACACGCGGCCTTGGGCAACTTTATCAGCTAGCCCACAAATTTTCGCCGTGATTTCATAAAAATCAGACGACTGAAGCGCGCATGATGCCAAGGGGTCGTCCTGATGCGCATCAAACCCCGCAGAGATGATGACCAATTCAGGAGCTACCGCCTCTAATCGAGCCAGTAACTGGTCCCACGCTTGTGCCATCATAGACCCTGTGCAACCGGCTGGCACGGGCTGATTAAAGATAGACCCTGCCCCGGTTTCATCTGTTGCGCCTGTTCCTGGGAAAAGCGGCATTTCATGTGTGGAGGCATAAAAACAGGTAGGGTCCTGCCAAAAGGCGGCCTGCGTGCCATTGCCATGATGCACGTCAAAATCAAGAACGGCGACATGCGAAATACCATAGGCTTTTTGCGCATATCGCGCTGCAATCGCGGCATTTGAAAAGAAACAAAAGCCCATTGCGCGGTCTGGTTCAGCATGATGGCCTGGGGGACGCATGGCAACAAAGGCGCTTTGCGTCTCATTTTGAAAAATTGCATCAACCGCCGCGCAACCAGCACCTGCCGCCTTTTCAGCCGCACTCAATGAGGCAGGCGATAAAAAAGTGTCACCATCAATTCCTGTCAGCCCCGTTTCTGGGACTGCATCATACAGCTGTTCAAGATAAGAGTGGTGATGCACCAACGAAAGCTGTTCATAACTTGCCTGTATCGCAGCGCGCCTAGGGACATCCGAAAATGCCTCAGCAAGGACTGTCTGCACAGCTGTGATGCGTGCCGGTCTCTCTGGATGGCCAGAGGGGACATGATGTGATTTTGCGGCATCCCAATCTTCAAAAATCAACATCTGTCCCGCCTCCTGCTAAAAATTATCTTTCAGCGTGCGAATTTGCGTAAACACAGCCGTATCAGTGGCAGCCTCCATCCCCAGATGCTGACGAATACCGGCATCATCAGGCCGCAGGAACGGATTAGTCGCCAATTCCTCTGATAATAAAGAGGGGACGGTTGGTTCATCCTTTGCTCTTTTCGCTTCAATCTCAGCCGCTCTGTGCTGCAGCGCTGTATTATGAGGATCAACACTCAACGCGAATTTCGCATTTGCCAGACTATATTCATGGCTACCATAAATAACGGTTTGGGTCGGCAAAGCCCGTAATTTTTGCAAGCTATCCCACATCATCGGACCATCGCCTTCGAACAAACGCCCACAGCCAAGGGTAAATAAGCTATCCCCTGAAAAAAGCACCTCATCACCAGTGAGGAAGAAATTCACCATATCAAGCGTGTGACCAGGCGTCGCTATAACAGACACTGTTTGCCCAGCGAAATCAAAACTGTCACCATCTTGGTAGCCAAGGTCAATATGGGCAGCAATATGGTCTTTCGTCTCAGCTGGCCCACGCACCACAGCGCCTGTTGCCTTTTTAAGAGCGGCAAGCCCGTCAGTATGATCCCAATGGTGGTGAGTAATCCAAATCTCATCCAGTGTCAGACCCGCCTCTGCCAATGCCGCCAAATAGGCAGCATCATCACCGGCATCTACGGCTGCTGTCTTACCTGTCTCCTCATCATGAACAAGCACGCCGTAATTATCTGACAGATAGGGAAATTGGAGATAGCGACAGCGACCCATATTACCAGCTCCCTGTATTTGGCATCGAAGCCCATGGCTCTGCAGGCGGCAGAGGCCCGTCTTCTTGAATTAACTCAATCGATACATTATCTGGTGATTTCACAAATGCCATATGACCATCCCGCGGTGGTCTATTGATTGTAACACCCTTATCCATCAGACGCTGACACACCTCATAAATATTATCTACCCGATAAGCGAGATGCCCCCAGCTGCGGCCTGTCTCATAAACTTCGTCAGAGTCCCAGTTATAGGTTAATTCTAATTCAGGTGCGTGAAATTGCGCGGATTGGTCTTTATCTTTTGGGGCAGCTAGGAAAATCAGTGTGAATTTGCCTGCCTCATTCTCATGGCGGCGCACCTCTTCAAGCCCCATCTTATCACACCAGAAATCAAGTGATTCATCGATATCTGTAATGCGTATCATCGTGTGAACATATCTCATATTTCTGTGTCCCTCTTCTGTCTTCGCGTTTGGTGCCTCAGCGTCATATAGACAAGATTTATTATATACGGCATCATCTTTGAAAGGCGCAAATAAGCGAGATAACCCTTATCTTTTGAAAGATGCGATGATGCCTCCCTTACATGATATAGACATATCTGCTGTGACATCAAAGAGCTATCCTATTTTGGCACAGCTACGCACAGCCTTGTGGCCTCAAGATAGCTATGAGGCGCATTTGAAAGACCTGATTGATTTGTGTGATAATCATGGCATGACGGCTTGGCTGGCCTATGATAGCAATGGTACAGCCATCGGATTTCTTGAATTATCCACACGCCCTTATGTGAATGGCTGTCTTTATCGACCGGTGGCCTTTATTGAAGGTATTTACTGCGCCCCAAATTGGCAACAATCAGGCCTTGGTACCGCATTGGTGAAAGTCGCAGAGGATTGGGCAAAAGCAGAAGGGATCCGCGAGATAGCATCAGACACCTATGCTGAAAATTGGGCGGCACGCCATGCCCATCAAAAATGGGGGTTCCAAGAAACGGAAACTGTGACATATTTCAGAAAAAACCTCAGCAAATAGGCCCCCTATGTTTCTGTCTTCTCAACGCGTAAGCCTTGCCGATGCGGCCCACTTGCCCCTATGGCGTCAGCCTATCGCGTTATTATTCATTCTCTCTTTTGCCATGCCGCTGGCTTTTGCAACATGGTCTGCCTTGCTGAATAATTTTGTCATTGAAGCGGCACAATTCACAGGTGTTGAAATTGGGTGGCTTCAGACGGTGCGCGAAATCCCAGGTTTCTTAGCAATTGCGGTGATCTTGCTCTTATTCTTAGTGCGAGAACAGAGCTTAGCCCTCATCTCCCTCCTCTTATTGGGCGGGGCAACGGCACTGACTGCGTCTTTTCCCACATTTACAGGTCTTTTGATAACAACTTTCATTGGGTCAGTGGGCTTTCATTATTTTGAGACTGTGAACCAATCCCTGCAATTACAATGGATTGCCAAAGATAAAGCGCCACAGATGTTAGGCTGGCTCATTGCAGCCGGCTCAGCGGCCTCACTAGTGGCCTATGGTGCGATTAGCCTTCTCTGGCATAGCTTGTCATTATCTTATGTTGTTGTTTATGGCGTTGGTGGAGGCATTTGTGTAGCACTCGTGCTTTATGCTGCTTTTGCCTTTCCGCAATTCACCTCACATTACGAACAAGAAAAGAAGCTGGTGCTAAAATCACGCTATTGGCTATATTACGCACTACAATTCATGTCTGGCGCCCGTCGTCAGATTTTTGTGGTGTTTGCCGCCTTCATGATGGTCGAAAAATTTGGCTATGAGGTGCATCATCTCACGATTTTATTCTTGATTAATTATGTTGCTAATATGATTTTTGCCCCGCTCATGGGGCGGTTCGTGCAGAAATTAGGGGAGCGATTTGCCCTCATTTTTGAATATGCGGGCCTTACCATATTATTCATTCTCTATGGCGGCATTTATTATTTTGACTGGTCTGCCTGGGTTGGTGCCGCGCTCTATGTGATTGACCATTTATTATTTGCGCTTGCTTTTGCATTGAAAACCTATTTCCAGAAAATTGGTGACCCTGAAGATATGGCACCAACGGCAGCTGTGGCCTTTACCATCAATCATATCGCAGCTGTTTTCTTGCCAGCGGCATTGGGTTATTTATGGATTGTGGCGCCTGATGGCGTCTATATTCTTGCCGCGCTGATGGCGTTCATCTCTTTGATTTTAGCCTGTTTTATACCGCGGCATCCCGAAAAAGGCCGGGAAACTATCTTCAGTCAAAATTGGCAGAGACAGCAATTCAGCCCAAAGATGTAAGGAAATTCACCAGCTCTGTTTGATGAAGCGCAGTGCGATGCGAAGAGGAGAGCTGATAGGCCTGTTGAAGCCCTTCATCAGTATATATTTTTGCAAAATACGAGATGATATCATCAACTGTTTTTTCAAGCGAGAGGTGAGCGGCAAATGCCGCGCAATCAGAAAAACTCGTAACATCATTTTTGGCAATATAGCGCCCGATATCCGCGAAGAATAATTCAGGATGATATTGCACCGCCCAAACACGCTCGCTAGCTGTCTCATAACTCATCGCTTGCACTTGACTGTGGGTGTTTGTGGCAAGGCAAAGGGCGCCCTGTGGCAGATCTGCTACTTCATCTCTATGCATGCAGCGGGCATCAAACATCGCTGGTTTATCTTGGTACAAGGCATGGGTGCGCCCCGCCTCGGTCAGGGAAATATCATAGGCAATGGCAAATTCTGTAGCCTGATGATGAGCCCTATTGCGCCCCCCCAACACAGCGACAGCCAGTTGCATCCCATAACATGACCCGAAAACAGGCAACCCTTGCCGAAGCGCCAAAGCCATCACATCACGCGCAGGCGCGGCCGGGGCCTCATCGGCTGACCAACTAACGGCGGACCCTGTAAATACGACGCCGTCACATCCCTCCAAAATCTCAGAGTGAGGCGCGAAATCCGCAAAATGAGGACGTATTATTCTGAAAGTAAGCTCAGCATCTAGCGAGGATAGCACATTGGCAAACCCTTCCGCAGCACCATGCACTGCACCATTATCTTTTATTTCAACAAGACCCTCATGGTTGCCCTCAATAATTGCAAGATGCGGCATAAGCTTAGATATCCCTTGTTCCAATGTCTTCTTTGCGTTTGGCGACATAAGCAGCAAGCGCCTCTTTGCGATCCTCCGGCAATGGCGGCGCCTGATATGTTTCTAGAAGAGACTGCCATATCTCTGTGGCACGTTGCGTGGCAGTCTTTGCCCCCTTCTCTAGCCAATTTTCATAATTTGACCAATCAGATAAGAATGGCGTGTAAAAGGCGTTGCTGTAACGGGCCATGGTATGAGAGGCCCCAAAGAAATGGCCACCTGGCGCCACCTCTGCATGCGCCTCAAGACCAAAATCATCCTCATCAAATGTAACCGGTTGCAACAAAGCTGACATGGCTTGCAACATTTCACAATCAACAACAAGCTTCTCATAAGAGGCGACAAGCCCGCCTTCTGACCACCCTGCCGCATGATAAATCAAATTACCATAACCTGTCACAGCGCCCCATAAGGCCATTTGCGTTTCCCATACAGCTTGTGCATCGACACTTGTCGAGGCTGAGCAAGCAGAGGTCCGATATGGCACACCATAAAGACGCGCTAATTGGCCGCCTGCCATATTTGCCAGACTATTTTCGGGCGTACCAAAAGCAGGTGCCCCTGACTTCATATCCACATTCGAGGTAAATCCCCCATAAATGACAGGGGTGCCTTTGCGCACAATCTGCGTCAACGCCATGGCAAATAACGCCTCGGCATTTTGTTGGACTAAGGCGCCAGCTAACGTCACGGGAGTCATCGCACCCATCAGGGTAAATGGCGTGATAATCACAGGCTGATTTAACTCCGCCAACGCAATGACGGCTGATGACATTTCGCTATCAAATTTACGAGGGCTATTGATAGAGACATTGGTAATCGCGCCTGGTGCGTCGGCTAAATCCTCGACTGCGCATCCCCGCGCAATGGCTATCATCTGGGCTGCATCTTGGACACGTTCACGGCCGATAGACATGGATAAAAACGGTTTGTCTGACAAAGTCAAATTGGCAAAATTGGCATCTAAATGCCTTGTATTTACTGGTAAATCTGTGGGGCTGAGCGTTTGGTTTCCAAAAAAATGAATAGAATTAAATGACTGCCCTAACTTAATGAAATTCTGATAATCTGCGAAGTTCCCCGCCCGGCGACCAGAAATGGCATCATCTACATTTGGCGCCCCTGACACCATGCCAAAATGAATATGATTGCCACCTAATAAAAGAGACCGCTCTTTATTGGTGCTATAGACCTCGCAAGTGGCTGGTGCTGAGCTAATTAACGCGTCAATTGTATCACCATCCAGCTTGACAATATGAGTCTCTTCATCGACTAGCGCCCCTACTGATTGGTAGAGTTTACGCGCCTCTGGGCACATCACCTCAATGCCATAATCGGCAAGTAATAATTTAGATTTGCGATCAATCTGTTCGAGCTGAGCCTCACTTAATGGGGCATGCGGCGCCATGTGATTTTGCACCCGCTGGAAGGGCATTTGTGCCAAAGAGAATGATGCTGATGCATCTGAAGATGTGGCGTGGCGTCTGCCGCTTCGTCGGGGCATGATTTCAATCCTATATTATTTCCGATAGCTTCATCAGAGACGAAGTAGGATTGAGAAATAAGATAAATGCGACAATTCCTTGCCGCATTTCACTCTTATTTTTTACACTGATACATTGGTTTACGCTTCTGTTGGGCCACCTGCCTCTGCCCAGCTTGAAAAGCCACCTATATCATAAACGTTCTCGTAGCCCAATTCTTGTAAGGTGCGGCCTGTTAAAGCTGCCATACCACCAGCGGCACAGACGACAAGAATTTCCTTATCTTTTTGCAAGGCTTCATTATGAAAATCTGTTGTCTCATCAGCTGCAAACTCGATGAACCCGCGCGGAATACGCAATGCGCCTTTGATGGTGCCAGTGGCTTCAATCGCCTTACCATCTCTCACATCGATGATGACCACATCATCCTGGCCATATTTTGCTATGGCGTCTTCGGCTGACAAACGCTCAACCATTTGGTTTGCTTCGTCTAAATATCCCATTGCTGTTTTCATGTGGCATCCCTTTCCCTTTGGTGTTTTGGCCATATTTCAGTCATTATTATGTCGTCTTATTTTGAAGAAGAGCAAGCTCTCATTACCCTTGTTCAAATTTGCTTGTCAGAAAAAACAAATCACACTACTTGTTTATCCATCTATTGATGGCTACGTCAGAGATAGGAAAACTCAAATAATCCAATATGAGGTGATGTTATGGATGCCCGTCAATTCTATATTAATGGCGCTTTTGTAGACCCAATTGCTGGCACTGAGCTTGCCATTATGAACCCATCTCATGACACTGCATGTGGAACCGTGATGCTAGGTGGCACCGCAGATGGTGAAGCAGCGATTGCGGCAGCAAAACATGCCTACACAAGCTGGTCACAAACATCATTGGCAGAGCGCGTGACACTCGTTGAAAAGATTCTTGAACAATATAACGCCCATGCTGATGAGATGGCAGAAGCCATTTCGGTTGAGATGGGCGCCCCTATTGATTTTGCCAAATCAAGCCAAGTCACAGCTGGTAGCTGGCATATTGAAAATTTCCTTATGGCTGTCAAAGATATGTCATTGATGGAACCACTTGGCGACCATGCCCCAAATGACATGCTCGTTTATGATCCGGTTGGCGTGGTGGCTCTGATCACGCCTTGGAACTGGCCCATGAATCAGGTGACGTTAAAGGTAATACCTGCGTTATTGGCGGGCTGCACCATGGTGCTGAAACCATCAGAAATCGCGCCACTTTCAACACAAGTTTTCTCAAAAATCATGCATGCTGCAGGCGTGCCAGCTGGCGTTTATAACATGGTGCATGGCGATGGTGCAGGCATTGGCACATTACTGTCAGGGCATGACGACATCGATATGGTCTCCTTCACAGGCTCCACACGAGCCGGTCGCTTGATCTCTGAGAATGCCTCAAAAACACTAAAGCGCGTTCATTTGGAGCTTGGTGGTAAAGGCGCAAATATCATTTTTGAAGATGCGGATGAGAAGGCTGTGAAGCGTGGCGCCATCCATTGCTTTAACAATACAGGCCAATCTTGCAACGCCCCAACCAGAATGCTTGTTCATAAAAGCCGTTATGATGATGCGATTGCCACCGCCAGCTCTGTGGCCGCGATGATGGCGCCAAATCATGCCGAAAAAGAAGGGCGTCACATCGGCCCTGTTGTCAGCCAAATGCAGTTTGATAAGGTACAAAACCTGATACAGGTTGGCGTTGATGAAGGGGCGACACTCGTTGCAGGCGGCACTGGTAAGCCAGATGGCTTAGACGATGGCTATTTCGTCAAACCAACAGTTTTTGCTGATGTGAATAATGATATGACGATCGCACGCGAGGAAATTTTTGGTCCTGTGTTATCAATCATCCCGTTTGAAACAGAAGAAGAAGCCATTGCTATCGCCAATGATACAGATTACGGGCTGACCAATTATATTCAATCCACTGACCCTGATCGCGTGCGCCGTGTCGCTCGTCAATTGCGCTCTGGCATGGTTGAGGTTAATGGCAAAAGCCGCGGCCGCATGTCACCTTTTGGCGGAGTAAAAGCCTCAGGCAATGGCCGCGAAGGGGGCCGCTGGGGCATTGAAGATTTCATGGAAATCAAAGCTGTGGCGGGATGGAATGCCTGATGCCTATCATTCGGGTAGAAATGCTGAAAGGCCGCACAGCTGAGCAGAAACAAGATTTAGCCGATAATCTTACCACAGCTTTCATTGAAAGCTGTGGGGGAAATCCTGAAAAACTCAATATCATCATCACAGAGGTTGATAGTGAAAATTGGGCAATTGGCGGAGAGTTGCTCGCCAATAAACCCTCTAAAACAGCAAGCTGAGCATACCAAAAGTCCCGATAGCACCAAGCAAAGCGATCGGTAAGTTGCGGGCTATTGCCAATAACGCCAAACCAACCAAAAGGCCGGCAAGGCGATGAGACAGAGCAGAGGTGGCAAGCAAACCTGTCGGCGCGACCATTAATTGCATCATGACAGCGCCAACCAGCGAATAGGCCAACATATTGATAAGTCGCATGATAAGGCTATCAGCATCAACGTTTTGATAAATCAGAACGCCTAAAAACCGCCATACAAAGGTGGCGATGATGGCAAGCCCAACCGCAGCAGCTCCGTAATACTCAGCGCTCATTCTGGCCTCGTTGCTTCGCTTGTTGTGCCTCATTGCGTAAGGTGAGCGCCAATGCCAGACCGCCACCCGCAAACCCCGCCACAAAGATAGCGCCCTGCCCCATAAAAGGCATCAGCATCACGACAAATAGACCGCCGAAAATAACGGCCAAACGGTTCGATCTTGCCTGTCCGGATAGCGCAAGCAGGATTAGATAAAGAGGCGTGATATAAATCATTACCCGCAAGAGCGAGGACGGCATAATATCACCAATATAAAAACCAAGTGCCGTACCACAAATCGAAAATGAAAAAATCACAATCGTAAAGGCGATGTAATAACGCGTTAGTTCATGTGGTGCGAGATGCCCCTTTAATTGTCCCATGCGCAACCAAGCGGTTGCTGCCATAAAATGAAACAATAACATATGCTTCCACGCTGGCATCTGCTGTTGCTTTATCCCCATTGAATCACTAGCAGATATCACCATGAGAAGCATCCGCATATTCGCCATGGTCACCGCTAAGAAAATAAGAACAAGGCTGCTCCCACTCGCAAAAAGACCTACCATCGCCACTTGACCCGGAAGCCCCCAGACACCGGCTGTGCTGAGCATCGTCATCAGCAGAGAGAGCCCTGCTTCTTTACTCATAGTCGCAAAGCCTAACATTGTAGCAGCCAGCGCGATACCTGGCAGGCCAGCCGCATCACGGAAACCTTGACGCACTTCTGGATGAGATAAAAAAGAAAACAAATGCGAGACACCTTCACAGACATGTTGCGATGGCAAATTACTATATCGCTCACATGAAATCTATGATAGCTTTGCCTGCTTTCTAAATTTCGTGCGCTTATGCCATATCACGGCGTCATGGTGCGACATAGAATACCGCTATCACAATTTTTTCCGCAGGATTTGGCCATGGCGCTTTTAAAAATCGACGGTCTGACAAAGACATATGAAAATGGCTTTCAGGCCCTGAAATCTGTTAATTTGGAGGTGAAAGAGGGTGAGACCTTGGCGTTACTCGGTCCCAATGGAGCCGGTAAAACGACACTCATTTCAGCGGTTTGCGGCCTCACAAACATCACATCTGGCTCAATTACCGTTGGCGGCCATGATGTGCATAAAGACCCACTTGCTGCCCGCCGTCAAATTTCTCTTGTCCCGCAGGAAATTATGATTGAACCCTTTGAAAAAGTGAGTGGTACTGTGCGCTTCTCTCGTGGATTGTTTGGTCTTGCACCTGATGAAGGACGCATTGAGGCGATTTTAAAGCGTCTCTCCTTGTGGGATAAACGTGACAACCGAAATATGACCCTTTCAGGGGGAATGAAACGCCGCGTCTTAATTGCCAAAGCGTTGAGCCATGAGCCAAAATTACTCTTTCTAGATGAGCCCTCTGCCGGCGTTGATGTTGAGTTACGCAATGATATGTGGCGCGTTGTAGAAGAGCTCAAAAAAGAGGGTGTGACGATCATCCTTACTACGCATTATATCGAAGAAGCAGAGGAGGTTGCTGATCGCATTGCTATCATCAATCATGGTGAAATCTTGCTTGTCGAGGAGAAAGACGCGTTGATGCAACGGTTAGGCCAGAAGGAATTAGCGCTGGAGGTCCAAGAACCGATATCGGCTATTCCGGACAGCCTAGCTCATCATAATCTGAGCCTATCAGATGATGGGTTAACCCTCACCTATCTCTATGATACCAAGGCAGGTAGCTCTGATATTCCAGCCCTATTGGCTGATATCAACAAGGCTGGCCTAGCGATTAAAGATTTGCAAACACATACCAGCTCGTTGGAAGAAATTTTCGTGAGCCTTGTTCAAAAGGATGCCGCGTCATGAACCTTCACGCCGTAAAAGCCATTTATGTCTTTGAGATGCGACGCACCTTCCGCACCTTGGTGCAGTCCATCATTTCACCTGTCTTATCCACAAGCCTCTATTTCATTGTTTTTGGCTCAGCGATTGGCACAAGAATTGATACTATTGACGGTGTCGCCTATGGGGCTTTCATTGTTCCTGGGCTGATTATGCTGTCGGTCTTAATGCAGTCTGTGACGAACGCATCAACTGGTATTTATTTCCCGAAATTTATCGGATCAGTCTATGAATTACTCTCAGCGCCTGTGACAGTGACCGAGATTATCCTGGGCTATGTCGGGGCAGCGGCAACCAAAGCCTTCATGATTGGCATGATCATTCTTGGTACATCCTATGCCTTTGTTGATGTACAAATTGCGCATCCCATTTGGATGATCTTATTCCTCGCCGTGACCTGTATCAGCTTTGCGATGTTTGGCTTCATCATTGGGATCTTGGCCCGTAATTTTGAGCAATTAAACCTCGTGCCGATGCTGATTATCACGCCACTTGTTTTCTTGGGCGGCAGCTTTTATTCGATTTCGATGCTTCCTCCCTTCTGGCAAACAGTCACCCTATTTAACCCTGTGGTGTACCTGATCTCAGTGTTCCGCTGGTCATTCTTTGGAGTGGCTGATGTCTCTGTCCCTGTGAGCGTGACGGCTATCTTGGTATTTTTGGTCGCTTGCATTGTGACCATTCACTGGATTTTCCGCACAGGATATCGGTTGAAATATTAGACCATGACACACACCCCTTTTTTATATGCCATGGTCATCTTCAGCTGGTCGACCAGCTGGCTCCCTTTGAGCTGGCAATCAGTTGAAGTCGCACCAGAAGTCGCAGTATTTCATCGGTTTGTGATCGCTACACCTTTGATGCTGATTTTGGCGATACGAGCCGGTCAGGGCTTTCGCTATCATTGGCGTCATCACCTGTTTTTCCTCGCAACTGGCATCTGTCTTTTCAGTACTAACTTCACCCTTTTCTATTACGGGTCACTCTATGTCGCGTCTGGCATGCTGGCCGTGGCCTTTGCCACAGCGTCATTGATCAATATTTTGCTGACATCTGTCAAAGATTGGCAAAGACCACCACCTTTACAACTTTTGGCAGCCATCATTGGGCTGAGCGGCGTCGGATTTGTCTTTTGGCCAGAAATCAGCCTAAGCCCGCAGGGATGGACAGGCCTAGCCTTTTGCATCACTGGCACGTTATTCTTCTCGACCGGAAATCTGGTATCTGCCCATTTGCAAAAGCGGTCTATCCCCGTTTTTGCCGCAAGCAGCTGGGGCATGTTCTATGGCGCGGTGCTTCTTGGTCTCTTTAGCTTGATACGTGGCCATGATTTCGCCCCTGCCCTAACGGTGCCATATCTTGGCGGATTACTATGGCTTGCCGTCTTCTCATCAGTCTTGGCATTTGCCTGTTATTTGACATTGGTCGGTCGCATTGGGGCTGGTAAAGCAGGATATGTGACGATTATTTTCCCGATCTTTGCACTTCTAATTTCAACATTATTTGAAGATTATAGTTGGACAGCTTCGGCTGTGATTGGCATTTGCCTTGTCGTTGGTGGGAATTGGTTAATGATGCGCGCGAAATAGCTCACGGCTAAAGCGCATATTTTTTCCAACTCTGCCAATCAAAGGCGTAGTCATGCGGGCCATGGTTACGCAAATGCTGTAACCGCGCAAATGCCTCATCAATGGTTGGCATCTCCGCCCCCTCCAAGCGCCAAAGCACAAATGCTTTATCTTGTGGTGCCTCGAAAAACTCGCGCCCTCTTTGCACAAATTCACGATGGTCTGTGGTAAAGACAAAATGATGCAAATCTGGCACGGACCGCCAGACCGACAAATTCATGATAAAGCGGGGGTCATCGGTCACTTTGATGTCCGTGGCATTACCACCTTCATCTTTGAGCCGCCAAACAAACCCCTCATGATGTTCCGCAAGGGCATTAATCCTGTCTAATGACATCATGAAATCTGCCATTTCTGGCGCGTCTAAATCAGCCACTGCACGCGCGACATTTAATTGTGCAATCATTCTGTCCTCCCTGCCTCGTTCATCCGTAAATGTGAATTCAAACGGGCTCATTTTACGACTTGATACCCTAAAATCTCAACATAGTGTGATTATTCACTTCACAATTGCGTGAAACAGCCCAAATTGCGTTTTTAATGTTTTAAAAATCACTTATGTAGCATATACTTAAGGATAGTAACGACTCGGCCTTCATAGCTGATCACTTTTGGATAATTGGCGTGAAATTGTGACCCAAAAGACACCACGATTGATGACAATAAGCTGGGCGCTCTTAGCAAGTACATTTCTTGCCACAACCAGCCCTTCTTTCGCCAATCCATCAGGTGGCACTGTTACAGGTGGCAGCGCCACTATCTCTGGTGAAGGCTCCTCTCATGTTATCATTGATCAGACGAGTGACCGCGCCTTTATTGAATGGCAAGATTTCTCTGTTGGCTCAAACGAACAAGTTTCATTTCAACATGGCCATGCTAGCGCAATTACTGCGAATAAAGTTATCGGCACGAACCCATCTGAGATTTTAGGACGCATACAAGCCGATGGTCAGATTTTCATCATCAATGGCAATGGTGTTATTTTTGGCGAAAGCTCAGTCATTGATGCTGCAGGCCTGCTTGCAACAACACATAATCTTGATATGGCTGATTTCATGGCAGGCACTGACCCGCTTGACCTGTCAGGGGGGACGGAAGCCATTATCAATAATGGTAACATCGCCATCAGAGAGGGTGGATTTGCGGCCTTGCTTGCCCCGCATATCATCAATGATGGCGTTATGTGTGGCCGCCTATGTAAGGTCACTAGTGGGGCATCTGAAGCTGTGTCAGTTGACTTCTTTGGTGATGGGTTGCTGAGCTTTACTAGCAATGCCGGTGTGACCTCAGACACAGCGCCCGACGGTCAAGCGCTCATAGAGCAGCTTGGTACTGTATCAGCCGATGGCGGCATCGTGACAATGACCGCAAAAGCGGCATCCAATCTTATCAACCAATCCATTAATCTCGAGGGCGTTACACAAGCGCAAACTGTTGCCATGCAAGAGGGGCGCATCATCCTCTCTGCTGATGGTGGTGTCACCATTGAAGATACGGCAACCCTTGATGCCTCAGGTGGTAATGGCGCTATCACAATTTCAGCAAGCGGCATCAGCCAAGGCGGCACCATCACAGCCGCTGGCACAGATGAAGCTGGCAGCATCACTCTTACCGCTGCAAAATCTCTGTCTCTTGCCGGCACAACTGATGCGTCTTCCACCACAGGTGATGGCGGCAGCATTACCTTTACAGCCAACAAAATCATCGAAACGTCAGACGCACGCACAAGTGCTGCAGGGGCAACAGCAGGTGGTCGCATCACCGTCACAGGTGAGCTTGGCATTATGAGTTCTGGCACCTATGACGCATCAGCCAGCGCTGGCGCAGGTGGGGCCGTTGATATCACAGCCGGTGATGTTCGCTTGCTTGGCGCGACAATTAATGCCTCTGGGACAAGCGCTGGCGGGATTGTTCGCGTGGGTGGCGCCTTCCAAGGCGGTAAAACACCCGATATCTCGGCCGCCTATTATAACAGCTTTGTCGGCAGGTGGCCGGCACAACCTGATATCGATAATGCGGCGCGCACGTTTTTGAATGATGCTGCCCAAATTAACATTAGCGCCACCGCTGGCGCGGGTGGTACAGCGATCATATGGTCAGATGACCAAACCACCTTCTTGGGCTCTATCAACGCAACGGGCACTTCAGGTGGGTCTGTTGAATTATCATCAGCTGCCACATTGCGCCATGCCTCTCTAGCCAACGTCAATGTGGGCGATGGGTATCTGCTTCTTGATCCGAAAAACATTACGATTGGCGCAAGTACAGAGGTGCAAAGCTGGTCTTATCAAGGCGTTATCGGCCGGTGGTTTAGCGCTGACACCGATGTTAGCGACCTTGATGGCAGTGACCGTTTTGGTAGTTCTGTTGCACTATCCTCAAATGGCCAACTCCTTGCTGTTGGCGCCCCGAATGATGATGGCAGCTCTGGTAGTGTAACCAATGCTGGGGCAGTTTATCTTTTCACCTTCTCAGATGGTGATTTTTCTGACGGCACATTAGTAGGCCGAATTGGCTCAGGCTATACCGGCACCAAAAGCACCAATGTTACTTTGGAGGCCAATGATGAATTCGGCTCGGCTGTTGCCTTGGATGATGATGGAAACCGGCTTGCCATTGGTGCTTGGAAAGATGATGGCCGCAATAATGCCCGCCAAGATACGGGCGCAGCCTATCTCTATTCTTTCACAGATACAGCCTTTGCAGGTGGGGCGCAGGAATCCCTCATCGGCTATGCCTATAACACCACCGGCAATTATGATGTTTCTGATCTGCGCAAATTTGACTATTTTGGCTCTTCAATAGCGTTAAATGATGATGGCAGCCGCATGGTGGTTGGCGCAAAAGGCGATGATGGCTATGGCGCAAATATCGACTTTGTTGGCGCTGTACATATGTTCACCTTTACCGATGCGAGCTTTAACGGCGCAGATCTCTCTGGCACGATCGGCGCCGATTACACCGGTAACGGGAATTACGACTACACGCATCTCAGCAATGATGACCATTTTGGTTTATCGGTGGGCTTATCATCTAATGCCCAGCGCCTGATTGTGGGTCACCCTCATGATGATGGTGATGGCGATGGCTACAGCAATTCAGGAGCGGTCACATTATTCAGCTTCAGCGACGGTGATTTCAGCAGCCCAACCCCCCTCATCATGATTGGTAACGGCTATAAGAACGGCAACGATATTGATTATGCCGTGATGAGTGATGATAAATTTGGTAAATCTGTGGCTATCACAAATGATGGGCAGAAATTTGCGGTTGGCGCCTTTGGTGATGATGGGTTTGGCTTCAACAACACCAATAATTATGGCGCCGTTCACCTATTCACCTTTAGCAATACAAACTACACAGTTGGGGCAGGCGAAGATCCCACGGCTGGCATTATCGGTAGTGGCTATACTGGCAGCGGCAATTTAAACATTAGCAATCTTACCACGGACGATGAATTTGGCTCATCAGTCGCCTTGAATGGCACGGGCTCAAGGCTTGTTATCGGTGCGCGCAAAGCTGATGGTGAGGGCAATAGCGTGACAGATTCAGGTGATGTCACACTTGTTAGCTTCAGCGATACCAGCTTTGGCAGCCCGACCCTGACCGCCACAATGGGTGATGGGTATCTACGCAATGATTTTGCTGATAACACCTATCTGTCTGATGGAAACCAGGATGAATTCGGAAGCTCTCTTGCCTTCAACACAGCTGGCACTTTACTTGCTGTTGGCGCTAGCTCTGATCAGGGCGTCACATCTGGCACTGATGCGAGAGGTGCTGTTCACCTTTATAGCTTTACAGACAGCAACTATAGCGGCGCGACACTTCAGGGTGTGATTGGCTATGGCTATACAGGCGGTAAATCGCTCAATTTTGACCCTGGTACAGATGATAAGTTTGGTAGCGGAGTGGCCCTGAGCGGTGATGGCTCATTATTGGCCGTTGGTGAGTCAAATGATGGTGATAAGGGGGCTGTGCAACTATTCAGCTTTACTGACACAGCCTTCAGCAGCCCAAGCCATGTTGGTACAATTGGCGAAGGCCACACTGACACTAACGATATCAATATCAGCCTGACGAATAATAACGAAGATTTTGGTGCCTCAGTTGCTTTATCAAATGATGGCTCATTATTGGCGATTGGCGCTCCGGGTCGTTATCAGGCAAATGGGGGCGATACCAATGAATATGGCGGCGTCTATCTTGTCCGCTTCACAAACACCGATTTCACGAGTGGCTCGCATGTAGGCACTATCGGTCGAAACTTCACTTCTGGCACATCCTCTCTTGATATTGCTGCTCTTGAAAGCGGAGACGAATTTGGTGCTTCTGTTGCCCTTGACGGCGATGGTAACCGTCTTGCCATTGGGGCTGCAGGTGATGACGGCGATTCTAATGGCAATCCAAATTCAGGCGCGGTTTACCTTGTTAGCTTCGGTGATGACCAATTCACAAACCCTGCATTAACGGCACGCATTGGTAACAGCTATTCAGGCGGACAAAATATTGATGCGTCTCTCAATAATGCCGCTGACAAAAACGATAAATTTGGCTCTTCTGTTGCCTTGAATGATATAGGCGATAGGTTAGCCGTAGGCGCACCTATTGATTCTGGCTCTGGAGGCACCTTATCCGATAGCGGTGCTGCCTACCTCTTCTCTTTCACTGACGCCAATTTCACTAATGGGTCGCTCCAAGTTACAATCGGCGCTGATTATACTAGCAGTGGCGAAATTGCTGTCGATAGCATCGAAGCTGGCGACCAATTTGGTGGGGCTGTTGCCTTAAATGGTGATGGAACGATGCTGGCAGTCGGTGCCACGCGAGATGATGGGCGCGGCAATGATTATACAAATGCCGGCGCCACATATTTGTTTAACGCATCACATAGCTCAGGGGCCTACCCCTCTAGCAGCGTTAATTTTGCCTCTCAATCAGGTAAATCCATCACGGTTAATGCCTATGAGATTGCTGACCTTATCACACGCGGCACAAATGTGACCTTGCAAGCCTCAAATGACATCACTGTTTCGAACGCCATCACAGCCGGTACATTTGGGACCAATAAGGGTGACCTTACTTTGGCGGCTGGGCGGTCTATTTTGGTCAGCCAAAATATTCGCACCGAAGGGGGCGATATTAATCTTTATGCCAATGATACAACCGCAAATGGAGTCGTTGATGCGCAGAGAGATGCTGGCAGTGCGCGTATTGGGATCGCAAATAATGTGATTGTCCATGCCGCTGATGGTGACATTGAATTCCATTTGCGTGATGGCACAGGCAAGACCAACACTGCCTCTGGTAATATTTCAATTGGCACGTCAGCCACCCTTATCGGGGCGCAAATTACATTGCGCAATGATGGCCCAACATCTGGCTCAGATATCGTGATTTCAAGCGGCGGTGCGATTAATGCCTCTGCCACAGGTGATGCCATTATCCTAGCAAGTGATAATTTTGTGAATAATAGCGGCTCATCAGCTGTTAACCCAACTTCAGGACGATATCAAATCTGGTCAACCTCTCCTTCAGGTGACACTTTGGGCGGGCTTTCTTATGATTTCGTGCAATATAACGCGACCTATGGCACAAGCTCTGTCCTTGGTGGAGCATCGGAAAATGGACTATTCCATACCTATCAGCCAACTGTAACCCCAACATCATTTGCCCCTTACAACAAGACCTATGATGGCACGACCACAGGCTCAACCAATCCAAGCTATGCGTTATCTGGGGTGGAATCTGGCGAATCTGTCACGTTAACACAATCTTCTGTGACCTATGACACAGCAACAGCCTCATCTGGCAAGACTGTCACAGTTAGTGGCATTAGCGTTGCCTCTGCCAGCCGTGGTTCGGCAGATGTGTATGGCTATGCCATTGGCACAACAAGCCTCACCAATAGCAACGGGGCCATCCTTCAAAAAGGCCTAACGCTAACAGGCTATGCGCCAAATGATAAAACCTATGATGGGTCAACCACTGCTACAGTATCTTATGGCTCTCTGACGGGACTGGTCGGTGGTGACACAGTAACCCTTGATACAAGCAGTGTCTCAAACAGCTTTGACAATGCAAATGTTGGCACAGGCAAGACCGTTACAACAACAAATCTTGACCTATCTGGGGCCGATGCTGGCAATTACCGCATCGCCAACCAAACAGGCACAGCTGATATCACCGCCAAAGCGCTATCACTCGGCTCCATCAATGCCTCAAATAAAACCTATAATGCGAATACAACAGCAAGCATTGCCTCTTATGGCGCACTAACAGGTGTTGTTGGCGGTGACACTGTAACGTTGAATTCAGCCTCTGCCTCAGCGAGCTTTGCGGATGCCAATGCTGGCACAGGCAAAACCGTGACAGTTAGCGGCCTTGCTTTGGGTGGTTCAGGCGCCTCAAATTACAGCATTGCCAACCAAACAACGACGGCAGACATCACGCCAAAAGCCTTGTCAATTGGCGCAGCTACAGCCAGTAACAAAACTTATGATGGGACAACAAATGTCTCTCTATCTGCCATCGGCAGCTTAAGCGGTTTCGTAGGATCTGAGACAGTTACTGCCACTGGGTCAGGTAGTTTTGCTGACAAAACAGCTGCGAATGGCAAAACAGTCACGATTTCCTACACATTGGCAGATGGCACAAATGGTGGTTTAGCCTCTAACTATTCATTGGCTGACACAACCACAACTGCCGACATCACCCAAAAGACACTAACATTATCAGGGCAAACAGCCTCTGATAAAACCTATGATGGCTCTACTAGCGCGACGGTCACATATGGGACATTATCTGGCATTGTTGGTAGTGACACCGTAACACTTGATACAAGCAGTGCTTCAAATAATTTTGCCACCGCATCGGTCGGCACTAATAAAACAGTGAATTTTAGCAGCCTAGCCCTATCAGGTGCAGATGCAGGCAACTATGCGATTGGCACACAGCAAGCCACAGCTGACATCACGGCCAAAGCGCTGACCCTCGGCTCCATCAATGCTTCAAACAAGACCTATGATGCCAACACCACCGCAAGCATTGCATCATATGGCGGACTAACGGGTGTTGTGGGTGGCGATACCGTGACTTTGGATTCAAGCTCTGCCTCAGCGAGCTTTGCGGATGCGAATGCCGGTACAGGCAAGACTGTGACGGTGAGCAGCTTGTCCCTGTCTGGTGCGCAGGCAAGCAATTATTCCATCGCCAACCAAACAACAACAGCCGATATCACGGCCAAGGCGCTTACAATTTCAGCGCCAACAGCAAGTAATAAAACCTATGATGGCTCCAATAGCGCATCAGTGACAACAGGTACGATCTCCGCTGGACTTGTGGGCAGTGAAACCGTAACTGTGTCCTCCTCAGCTAGCTTTGCGGATGCCAATGTCGGCACCGGAAAGACCGTCACTGTGAGCTATAACCTCGGTGATGGCACAAATGGCGGGTTAGCCGCAAATTACACGCTTGCAGATAGTTCTGTTCAGGCCAACATTACAGCCAAGGCCCTCACGATTTCTGCACCAACGATCACGGATAAAACCTATGATGGGTCAAACAGCATTTCCGTAAGCGCCGGTAACCTCTCTGGCTATGTGGGGTCTGAGACGTTGAATGTCTCTGCTTCCGGGAGCGTTTCAAATGCTGATGCTGGCACAGGTAAATATGTCACTGTGTCCTACAATTTGACAGATGGCACAAATGGCGGCGTTGCCTCAAATTACAGCATCGCCGATGGGGCAGGCTCTGTGACAATTTCACCAGCGCCCCTAACTCTCTCAACATTGAATGTAGCTGACAAAACCTATGACGGTAGTAATTCTGGCACCGCAACCTTCAGCGGCCTATCAGGATTTATCGGCAGTGAAACAGTTACCGCGCTGGCACAAGCAAACTTTGCAGATGCAAATGTCGGCACAAACAAGACAGCAACGGTTAGCTTTGGCCTGATGAATGGCACAAATGGCGGCAAGGCATCAAATTACAGCCTATCAGACATGACACGCAATGCGTCCATCACAGCCAAAGCGCTTACTATCTCCGGCTCAACAGTTGCTGATAAAACATATGATGCGACCAATGCGGCACAAATCACAGCAGGCACCCTTAATGGCCTTGTTGGCAGTGAAGAGCTTAACGTAACAGCCTCTGGTAGTTTTGCAGATGCCACTGTTGGCGCGGCCAAAAATATTGCTGTAAGCTACAGCTTGGCTGATGGGACCAATGGCGGCTTAGCCTCAAACTATACGCTTGCTGGCGAGACGTTAACTGCTGCGATCACAAAGCGTATTCTAGGGCTATCGGGCCTCTCAATTGCTGATAAATTGTACAATGCAAGCAATACGGCAAGCATCACCTCCTACGGCTCACTTACAAATATCGCAGGCTCAGACGCTGTTACGCTTGATAGCAGCGCGGCACAAGCAACCTTTGCTACACAAAATGCTGGCTTACAGGCAGTTTCCGTCACAGGGTTATCGCTATCAGGCGCTGACTCAGCCAATTATGACCTATCTCTCCCAACCATTTCCGGACGTATTACGCCACTTACACTTAGTGTTTCCGGGTCAAAAGCAACTGATAAATATTTTGATGGTACACGCCAAGCTGATATCACCATTGGCACTGTGACAGGCTTCCTAGGCGGACATAGCTTAGAAATTGACGCCAATGGCCTGTTCTCTGATGCGCAACCTGGACCAAATAAGAATGTGTCTATTTCTTATCAGCTGAAAGATGGCTCAAATGGTGGTCTGGCACAAAACTATCAATTGTTAGATGAGACAGTGATAGCCGCCATTCTTGGCGCGGCAAAGGATAAGTTAGATGCCATTGCTCCGATTGTTGAAAAACAAATTGAAATTCAAAGTGCTGACACCAAAATCGAATTTGCTGAAAAGCTCGAAATCATCGAGCGTGTAGAGCGAAATGAACGCTTGCAAGTCAGAGATGATGCCAAAGATGATGCCGGTTTAGATACCTCTGTGCCTTCAGATGATGAAATCGCAGTCGTAGAGGCAAAAGATCCTGGCACCACAACAGAGACAGCTGATGCCTTTGTTGATGCCATCGGCGATTGGACCATCCTTAGCTGTCAGGACACACAATCAACAAAAGGTATTTGTACCGCTAAATAGAAGGATTTCTTAAAAGAGAATGGCTATTATCACTCGATTTCTTATGGCAGGCATAGCTGCCTTGCTATTCACATCAACGTCACAACTATCTCTGGCGCAAGACGCTGTGAATACTACGACATATAAAGATTGGATTGTGCGCTGTGTGGAACGAGAAAATCTGCCACCTTGTGATGCGGTTCAAACAGCCTTTAATAGCGAAACTGAAGAACGCATAATGCTCACATCCATCGCGCATTTTGGGGCAACAGACGAAATTGGCGTACAGATTTGGGTCCCAACGGGATTGCTCGTATCTGGTGGGGTCTTATTTGAAATTGACCAAGAAACACGTGCCTTGGATAAATTGCGTTTCACCAGATGTGAGGCAGATGGCTGCTTCATCGAAGCTATCGTCACCGAGGATGACCTCTCGCCTCTCAAGAAAGGCGCACAAGCAGCGATTGCCGTCCTATCAAGCAGCGGCCAGCCACGGATTGTGGGCTTGTCACTATCAGGCTTCACGAAAGCCTTTCAAGAGGTTAAGCTCAAAAACACTGCGTGGTTTGCTGCCAATTCATAGGCAAGTAAGTGGAGCGAAACCATAAGGAGATAAGGGTATAGTGGGCAGGAATTTCTTCCATAGAATGACGAAGACACAACCCAAGCTGGCGCAGCGCATCTGTGCCAACCTTGGCATGTCTTGTGCCCTGGCAACAACCCTTATGGCTGTCCCTGTTTCTGCGCAATTATCAGGTCTCTCAAACCCTGCCATTATAGAGCGATCACTAAACGACCCAGAAGTCGTGCGCCCCGCCCCAGCCCCTATTCAGTTAGAACAAGGGAGCACGGCGCCAGCTGGCTCTGAAGATATCTTTTTCACTTTGCGCAATCTGCGCTTAACAGGTGGCACTTTATTTGACGCAGAGACACTTACCTCGCTTAACATGCCGGAGACCGGCACGCGGATTAGCGTGGCTGACATCTATCTCTATGCTGATGCCATCACGCGTTATTACCGCGAACAAGGCTATGCACTCTCTTTCGCGGTGGTTCCGGCACAGGAAATTTCCACAGGGGATGTCAGGCTTGAAATTATCGAAGGCACCATTACTGATTTAAGACTTCGTGAGACACGATTATCTGATTTGGCAAGAGGTCATATTCTCGATGCTTTTGCCTCATTAGCCTCAAAGGGTGTTACCAAAACCGATGATTTAGAGCGGTTTTTGCTCAGTGTGAATGAGTATCCTGGAATCTCAGCGCGAGGTGTAATCGCGCCAGGAGACACAACAGGAACCGCAGCACTCATTCTGGAAGTTGACCAACGCACCCAACAAGCTAGCCTTGGCTATCAGAATTATTTGTCTGAAAGCTTGGGACGTGATGTGTTTTTGGCTGATGTCGCTTTGTTAGGTCAATGGACAGGACGCGATGAAGCCAGAGTTTCAGTTCGCCAAGCGCCTGACCCCAAAACCTATCGTTCCGTGAGCTTTGATTATAGCACCTATATCGATGATAGTGACTTGCAACTCTTCATCCGTACAAGTGAATCTCACACCAAACCAGAAAAAGGCACCTTAGCCGATTTAGATTTCACCTCGCATGCTTACTCAAAACAAATTGGGGTGCGCTATCCCATAATTTTGCAGCGCCGTCAGTCCTTGACCGTTGGGGGCTCTGTCAATGTGGCAGACTCGGCCTCGTATAACGGCACCACGCCCTCCTCTCAGGATAAGACACGAAACGTCAATATTTATGCAGATTATGAGATGGATTTGCCATCAGGGGCGTCTCACTTATTCCGTGTAGAATTAGAACGAGGCCTTACCTTTTTCCAAGCACGGGCCAATAGCCGCCAAGGTGCTGATTTAAATCATTCCATCCTGCGTCTATCAGAACGCTATCGCCAGCCACTACTACCCTTAGAAAAAGGACAGCTTGATGCAACGTTGCGCTTGTTCGCACAAGCCAGCCTTTCTGACAGACCCGTTTTTTCAAATGCTGAATGTACCTTTGGCGGTCGCGGCTTTGGTATTGGCTTAGATGCAGGCACATTGGCCGGCGAACATTGTTTCCTCGGTAGCCTGCAATTTAGCTGGCAACGCGCTTTGACAAATATCTCGTTCTTGCCAGATTCCGTTTTCACCTTATTTGGTCGCTTTGATGCTGGCTCTGCTAAGCAAGGTGGTACACTAACCGCCGGTGAAAAACGCCAGCAAGAAGCAATGTCAGCAGCCATCGGCGCACAATTTGTGTTGAATAGCGGTATGACGGTGAACCTAGAACAAGCCACACAGCTAAAAAATGAACCTGAACCCCTCAAGGAAGGGGAGTCAAAAACAAATATCTCTGTGAATTTGCCATTTTAACTGGGGCAATCTTATGAATAGCATACCTAATATTTTCCCAAGTGACCCACAACATAACAGCTATGATGTTGTGATTATTGGCGGCGCTATCATGGGGTCGTCTGCCGCTTGGTTTTTAAGCGATAATGATGATTTTACGGGCCGCATTCTGGTGGTAGAACGCGATCCTCGTTATGAGTTTTGTTCTACAGCGCACACAAATAGCTGTATGCGTCAGCAATTTAGCACCGACTTAAATATCAAAATCTCCCAATTTGCCGCTGATTTTGTAAAAAATTTGCGAGGCTATATGGGTAATGACAATCGAGTACCTGAGCTCTCAATCCATAATTTTGGTTATATGTATTTGGCCGATAATGATGCCTTCGCGGACAATCTGCGCGAGAGCCAAGCTGTGCAAGAAGCGTGCGGCGCTGGCACAAAAATTATGTCAGTGGACGAGATCCGTGAAGCTTATCCTTTCTATCACCTTGATGACATTATCTTAGGCTCACACAATAAGATTGATGAAGGCTATTTTGATGGGATCACCTTATTTGATTGGTGGCGCCGGTCTGCACGTGAACGGGGCGTTGAATATATTCAGAATGAGGTTGTAGCGCTTACTTTATCAAAGGATAAAACGCAAATTGAGTCAGTGACCTTGCAATCTGGTGACGTCATTTCTTGCGGGCAAATCATCAATGCAGCTGGCCCGAGAGCGGCGAAGGTGGCTGCTATGGCTGATATTCACTTACCGGTGGAGCCGCGCAAACGTTATACTTATTGCTTTACAGCAGAAACACCTTTGGATCGAGATTGTCCCTTAACGATTGACCCGGCAGGGGTTCATTTCAGGCAAGATGGCAAGGATAGCTATATGGCTGGCGGCTATGCAGCAATTGACCCAGCCGCTGAGTATGATGATTTTGACATGGACCATAATTTATGGATGGATCATATCTGGCCGACCCTCGCAACAAGAGTACCACAATTTGAGGCCGTTAAGGTCCATAGTGAATGGGCCGGTCATTATGCGTTTAATGTGCTTGACCAAAATGCCGTACTTGGCCCGCATCATGAAATTGGGAACTTCAACTTCCTCAATGGTTTTTCGGGCCATGGCCTACAGCAATCACCCGCGATGGGACGTGGCATTTCTGAGATTGTGACACATGGTGAATATCGCACCCTCGATTTGTCGCCATTCCATTATGAACGTATAGCCAAGAACAAGCCTATTGTTGAAAAAGCGGTTATCTAGCATAGTCAGACGGTTAGGCCCACGCGCCATAAATATGAAAGAGACACCCTATGGCAAAAACAGCCTTTGACCATATTTCTATTCTTGCCACGATGGATGGCGCGAATGATTGCGCGACAACTGATTTTGGACGTGAAATCACAGATGGTGCCATCATTATCGAAAATGGCGTGATCCAAGCTGTTGGTACACATGAGGAGTTGGCTGAACAAATTAAAGGCTGTGATGATGTGATTTCATTTGATCACCATATCGTTATTCCGGGTTTGGTAAATACACACCATCATTTATTCCAAAACCTCACCCGCCTCATTCCAGAAGCCCAAAATGAAACCCTCTTTGGCTGGCTTCAAACCCTGTATCCTATTTGGCAAAATCTTGAACCAGATGATTTCTATATTTCAACAGCATTAGGTCTTGCTGAATTAGCTCGAAGCGGTTGTACAACCTCGTCAGATCATCAATATATTTTTCCGAATGGCACAGAATTAGAGCAGGCTATTTCAGCGGCCTATGATGTCGGTATGCGTTTCACAGCTACCAGAGGGTCGATGAGTATTGGCCAGAGCAATGGCGGCTTGCCACCTGACAGCCTGACAGAGCGAGAGGATGACATCATTAAAGATAGCATCAGATTGGTGGATAGTTATCATGACGCCTCCTCACATGCTATGTTGCATATCTCGTTGGCACCGTGCTCACCCTTTTCTGTGAGCCGTGAATTGATGCGTGATTCTGCGCTTCTTGCCAAAGATAAGGGCGTGCGCCTGCACACACATCTGGCTGAGAATGTAGAAGATATTGATTATTCCCTTGCCAATTTTAACCTGCGTCCTGGTGATTATGCCGAAGAACTAGGCTGGGTCGGCGACCATGTTTGGCATGCCCATTGCGTTCAGTTAAATGATGAGGAAATTGATCTCTTTGCCCGCACAAAGACAGGTATTGCCCATTGCCCTTGTTCCAATATGCGCCTAGCAAGTGGTATCGCCCCTGTGCGCCAGATGCGAGATGCGGGCGTACCGGTCGGATTGGGTGTTGATGGCTCGTCCTCTTCAGATAGCGCCCATATGATAAATGAAGCGCGCCAAGCCATGCTTCTACAACGAGTGCAAGGCGACCCAGGCGCTATGAGCGCAAGAGAAGCCTTATTCATTGCAACAAGAGGCGGCGCTGAGGTTCTAGGGCGTAAAGATATCGGGCAAATTGCCCCTGGCTTTGCCGCTGATTTTGCCATTTTTGATAAGGATGTGATCGATTTTGCTGGCACACAGACAGACCCACTGGCTGCCCTTGTCTTTTGTGGTCCTGTCAAACCACGAGATGTCATGATCAATGGTAAATTTGTGGTACGTGACGGCCATCTTGCCACAATGCCGTTGGCCCCACTATTAGAACGTCATGACAAAGCTGCCTCAGCTTTATTAAGACGCGCCGGTCATATCGCTTAAATCTGATTGCCATTGGGCTATTTGTGCCGCGATAGATAGTGCGACAAAGGCGGGTGCTTTTTGCCTAATGCCGCCAATGCCAACAGGACAATGGAGACGTGATAGCTGATCGCTTGCGATCTGGGCCTTCGCGAGCTGGGAAGCCATACGTCGCGCCTTCGTATCGGAGCCAATCATACCAATTTGCAGAAAGGCATCACGACGCAAAATCTCGAACGCGATCGCTTCATCTATCTTATGGGAATAACTCAAGATGATATGAAAGGATTCCGGAGCCGCATAGCGCGCAATAGACGCCATATTTTTGGCCACAATTTTCTCGATATCAGGCGGCATTACAGACGGAAAACGGCCGTCATCATCATCTATCCAATAGCGGACAAGGCCCAAATTTGCGGTCGCCGACACTAAGGCGCGCCCCACATGACCAGCCCCATAAATATAAAGATGAATCGCCTTCTTCTGCTGCGATAGAATAAGCCCTTCCTTTGCCGATACTTCAAGTGGTCCGTCATATCTAAGGGGAAAGTCTTGCGTTTGTCTTTCGTGATAAATAGCCGGAGCAGCCATAAGCTGAGATAAAGCCTCTGCATTGTTAGGCACATAAAGGACAAAACATAAAGTCACGGCCCCACCGCAACATTGACCAAGTGAGGGGCCAAGCGCAAAGTGACGCCATTGCCTTGTAAAATGTGTAGTTGAGGCAATAAGCTGTTGCGCGATATGAAGCGCCTCAAATTCTAATTGTCCACCGCCAATCGTGCCATCAAAGCCGTCCGCCGTGACAACCATGTCAGCTCCGACCTCGCGTGGAGACGATCCCTTCACCTCTGCGATGATGACATGACAGGCGACAGCGTGATGAGACAATGCCTTTTGAACCAGCAATAACCAATTCGTCATTTAGTGCTGCTCGTCTCTGAGACAACGCAAAACAGCCTCAGGCGTTGCCGGTGCGTGTAATGCAGGGAAGTTGTTGCCCTGCGATGATAGAGCATGGCACAGGGCTGATAATACACTGAAAGCAAGCATGAAAGGCGGCTCACCCACAGCTTTTGATCGGTGGATGGTTTCCGACTTATTACCCCCACTATCATAAAGTGCCACTTTCATTGCAACGGGCCTATCTGAACAGGCGGGAATCTTATAGGTTGACGGGGCATGCGTTTGTAATGCGCCATCTGCGCCATAAACAAGCTCTTCACTTGTTAGCCAACCTGCCCCTTGGACAAAGCCACCTTCAATCTGGCCGATATCAAGCGCGGGATTAATGCTATGTCCTGCGTCATGCAAAATATCCACCTGTAAGATACGTGTTTCACCTGTCACACTATCAATGGCGACCTCTGTCACAGCTGCGCCATAAGCATAGTAATAAAAGGGGCATCCCTGCATCGCATCAGCATCCCAATAGATATCTGGCGTTGCATAAAACCCTGTTGAAGACAGCGAAATACGTCCTTGCCAGCAAAGCTGTGCGGCCTCTGCAAATGTGATGCGATCTTGCCCCACTACAACATGGCCATCACCAAAGTGAATTGTGGCATCGTTACATTGATACAATTGCGCAAGATAGCTGGTCATACGGGATTTAATCTCTGCCGATGCTTTCGCGGCTGCCATCCCATTTAAGTCTGTGCCAGATGATGCTGCCGTCGCAGAGCTATTTGGCACCTTGCCTGTATTGGCAGGTGACAAATGAACATCCCGCGCATCAATGCCAAATTCATGCGCGCAAATTTGCCTGACTTTGGTGTAGAGCCCCTGCCCCATCTCGGTTCCACCATGATTCAGGTGCACCGACCCATCTGTATAAACATGTACCAAGGCACCTGCTTGGTTCAGCATTGTCTTATTAAAAGAGATGCCAAACTTCACAGGTGTAAAACCAATACCGCGACGTATAATTGGGCCTTCATTGTTATAAGCCTCTATGTCTGCCCGCCTTTTATGATAGCCAGACCTTTCCGCTAATGTGCCCATTAGGCCACGCAAAATACAATCTGTAACGGGCTGTCCATAAGGGGTTAACTGTCCGGCCTCTGAACTGCCAGCCTCAGCATATAGGTTGTGAAGACGCACCTCGAGCGGGTCCTTACCCAAAGCAAAGGCAATCTCATCCATAATACGTTCAATGGCGGCCATACCTTGCGGCCCACCAAACCCTCGAAAGGCAGTATTAGAGGGGGTATTGGTTCGACACATATAAGATGTCACTTTAATATGCGGAATGAAGTAAGCATTTTCGGCGTGGGTCACCGCCCTATCAGCAACGGCTGCCGATAAATCAAAGGACATGCCGCAGCGCAAGGCTTGTCGCAAATCAAGCGCAAGGACGCGCCCTGTCTCGTCAAAACCAACATCATAGCTTAATTTACAATCATGGCGTTTTCCCGTAACGCGCATATCCTCATCACGGTCATACACACATTTAGCAGGCTTACCTGTTTTTCTTGCGGCTAATGCGGCAATGATCGCTGGCAGATTGGCCTGACTTTCTTTGCCGCCAAAGGCGCCTCCCATCCGGCGCACTTCTACTGTCACTTTTCCATAAGGCACATCTAAGGCGTCTGCGACCTTATGCTGAATTTCAGTGGGATGCTGGCTAGAAACAAAGACAGAGATACCATCCATCTCGCCTGGCATAGCCAGTGCAGCCTGTCCCTCAAGGTAGAAATGCTCCTGTCCTCCTAGGCGCAGCACCCCTTCAAGATGATGAGGTGCCTCAGCCAAAGCCTCAGATACATTTCCTCTCACACAGCTTTTCGGGGCCTGAAGAAGACTATTCGCGGCCAATGCCTCATCAATCGTAATAATGGGTGGCAGCGAGGTGGTTGTAATATTTGCCAGAAGCGCTGCTTTGCGCGCTTGTTTTGCGCTTTTTGCAACCACTGCAAAGATACACTGGCCATGATAATCAATGCGTCCAGAGGTAAAAACAGGATCATCCCCAAAGACAGGGCTAGCGTCATTTTTACCTGGAATATCGTGATGAGTGAGCACAGCTATGACCCCATCTGCCTGTAACACAGATGAGAAATCCATATCTGTAATAATGCCATGGGCGATATCAGAGAGCCCTAATGCAACATGAACAGCATCAGCTGGTAGTGCAATATCATCAATAAATTGCGCCTGTCCTGTCACATAGAGAGCTGCGCTATCATGCGGCATTGAGGCAGATTGAAACGCACTCATATTCTGCCTCCCTCCTCTTGATGATGATGTGCAAGACCATAATGACCGTCATTATCTTGTTGTATGGCTTGCAACAGCATATTGGCAGCCGCAGCAAGTCGATAATCTGCTGAGGCGCGCATATCCGAAATGGGTGTGAAATCCTCGGCAAGCGATTGTTTGAGTCGCTCTATTGTGATCTCAGCGATATCACGATCTTGCAAATAGGCCTCAGTTGCTGTTGCCCGCTTCGGTATTTCCGCCATACCGCCAAACGCAAGGGCAAGTGATGTAATCATGCTGCCATTCTTGTTCAAACAGGCAGCCATCAAGACAGCAGAGATATCCTGGTCAAATCGTTTTGATAATTTCCGCGCGATAAATAATGCCTTGTCATCCTTATGGGGAATAAAGATAGCTTCTAAGAAGTCGCCCTCTTTGCGATCTTGTTTGCCGTAGCTTAGGAAGAAGGAAGATAGGGGGAGACGGCGTTGTTCATCTCCCTGCCTTAAAATCACTTCTGCGCCTAATGCAAGCAGACAGGGCGAGATATCACCAATGGGAGAGCCATTTGCCACATTCCCCACAACTGTACCAGATGACCGCACTTGAGAAGACCCAAATCGCCGCCAGACTTCGCCAAGGTCTGGCAATGAGCTATCAAGGGCGTGCATCGCTTCGGCATGGGTTACAGCGGCCCCAATAACGATCCCTTCTTCGTCGATGGAGACGCGGCGCAACTCTTGCACAGATTTCAGAGAAATGAAGGTGTCAAATTCGCGATGTTGTTTTGTCAACCATAAGCCTAGATCAGTGGCACCAGCCACAATTTGCGCCTGTGGATGCGCCGCAATCAGCGCTGCACAATCATTTAGGTTTTTAGGCGCAAAGAAGCGTTGCCCCTGTGCCTCAAGGGCAAGTGACATCTGCGCTTTGGCCATCTCATCACAAAAGGCATCTTCTATTTGCCGCCTTTCCTGTTCCCAGGCAGGCGCCGGCCAATCTGCCAATGACAAAGCCGCATCAATGATAGGACGGTAACCTGTACAACGGCATAAATTACCTGCCAAACAGCTATCAATCGCAGCCATGGTAAAGGGCTGTCCTTGGCGCCAATGGGCATAAAGTGACATCACAAAGCCAGGCGTACAAAAGCCGCATTGCGCACCATGGTGGGTAATCATCGCCTGTTGAACAGGATGCAATGCTCCATTCGGTCCTGACACGCCCTCAATCGTGGTAATGGCGCTGCCTGCCACCATGCCCATTAATAGGATACAGGCATTAACGGCGCGCCCCTCATCATACGCATCATGGGGATTGCGCAAAATAACGGTACAAGCCCCGCAATCTCCCTCTGCACATCCTTCCTTGCTGCCAGTAAGGCGTTGCTCAGCCCGCAACCAATGAAGCAAGGTCGTGTCTGGCCGCACATCTGACAAGGTGACAGCTGTGCCATTGAGCAAGAATGTAATCTTATCTGATGACGTCATATGTTTGGCATATATTCCTTTTTCGCTATGAGTTCTTCGCAAGAGATTGCTGGAACCATTTGAGCAATAGAGCTCGCTCCTCCGGCTCCATATAACTCACATTCGCAGGCGGCATCGCATGAGACAAAGCAGATTGCGTGACAATATCTTTGGCATAGCTGATGATTTGCGCATCTGTTTCAAGCATCACATGTTTTGGTGCCCATAATACGCCATCATAATAAGGCTCGGCCGCATGACACATGGCACAGCGACCCAAGACAATATCTCTGACATCATCAAAATCTTGATGTGTCGCCATTTGCTGCTGAACCGGTGAGAGCTGAGATAGCTCTAATGTTTCATCTTCAACATTCTTCATCGCTAGCGGCGCCAATGACAGCGCCATGATGGCAAGAAATAAAGCTGTTGTGACGGCCCATGTCCAACGAGGATTGCCAGCCCGTGCATGACGCGTGTTGAAATAATGACGAATTGAAACACCCATCAAAAAGACGAGCGATGCGATCACCCATGAAAACTCGGTAGAATGTGTCAAAGGATAGTGATTTGACAACATAAAGAAAATCACAGGCAAGGTGAGGTAATTATTATGAGTCGAACGTTGCTTTGCGATTTTGCCATATTTGGCATCTGGTGTTTTACCAGCCTTCAAATCAGCCACAACGATCCGTTGATTGGGAATGATCACCATTAATACATTGAAAGACATAATGGTTGCTGTTAGCGCGCCGAGATGAAGGAACGCCGCCCGCCCTGTAAAAATCTGATCAAGCACATAGGCTAGCACACAGAGCAAAATATAAAGCAAGACCATAAGGAGTGTGGCATTCTCGCCAATTTTCGACCGGCAAATCGCATTATAGCCAACCCAGCCAATCGCAAGAACTGACAGAGATATCCCAACTGCACTCCAAAACGATAATTCAGCCTTCTCCGCATCAATAAGGTAAATATCGGCCCCGAGATAATAGACCACGACCATCAAAGCAAAGCCAGACAACCAGGTGGCATATGATTCCCACTTAAACCAAGTTAGATGCTCTGGCAAAGTGGGCGGCGCGACAAGATATTTCTGAATATGATAGAAGCCGCCCCCATGGACTTGCCATTCTTCGCCATGCGCCAACTCTGGCAGCGAGGCTGTTTTCCGCAAGCCTAAATCAAGCGCAATGAAATAAAATGATGATCCAATCCACGCAATCGCTGTTACCACATGTAACCAGCGCAACGCTAATTCAAGCCAATCAATCACCAACAAACTATAAAAGCCGAATTCCATCAAAACCCCCTCAGCTACCGCGATAAGTTGAGTAGCCATAAGGTGACACTAACAATGGCACGTGATAATGAGAGGTGGCATCTGCCAACCCAAAGGCGATAACGACATCATCTAAGAATTTTGGTTCAGGTAGTGACAGGCCTTGGGCATCGAAATAAGCCCCTGCATGAAAGACAAGTTGATAGCGCCCAGTTTCAAATGATTCCGCAGGCAGGATAGGGGAATCAGTGCGCCCATCATCATTCGTCTGGGTATCAACAAGATGTGTTACCTTATCGCCGTCCATGCGATACAGCGAAATTTTCATACCCGCCGCAGGGCTACCTGTACTTGTATCCAACACATGTGTTGTCAGAAATCCTTGTGTCATATTATTCCTACCTTTATCCCAAAATACGACAATCGCATCAGGACATAATGCGGCTGGTCAATTATCACAAACTGCCGGCTCTATGCCCGTCGGTTAGTATGACATGCAGCTGCAAAAATACAAAATGAAAGATATTGCATTTTTTCTCTTGCGGAAAATGGCAAAAGACGAGCAATCTTTTATGGGGAAGATATTTTCAGGCTAGAGGTAAATGAGACATTACCCAAGAAATTTAACTGGTTACGCTGCTAACAAACCAAAGGCACGCTGGCCAAACAATGCTAAAATCGCAGTTCAATTCGTTGTGAATTATGAAGAAGGCGGCGAGAATAACATTCTTCATGGCGATGCGGCATCCGAAGCGTTCCTATCAGAAATTGTAGGCGCAGCCGCATGGCCAAACCAGCGCCACTGGAATATGGAATCAATCTATGAGTATGGCGCACGATCTGGTTTCTGGCGCCTTCATGAGCTCTTTACCACTGCCAATATCCCTGTGACTATATTCGGTGTGGCAACAGCCCTCGCCAGAGCCCCACTGCAAGTGAAAGCGATGCAGGATGCCGGATGGGATATTGCCAGCCATGGATTGAAATGGATCGATTATAAAGACCATAGCCGCGAGGACGAAAAAGCAGATATCCTTGAGGCAATTGCCCTTCATGAGACAGTGACAGGTGCGCGGCCGACAGGCTGGTATACGGGGCGTTGTTCTGTAAATACGGTGGCGCTTGTCGCGGAGGCAGGCGGGTTTTTGTGGCAATCAGACTGTTATGATGATGATTTACCTCATTGGGTGGAAACAGATGCTGGCCCACAGCTGATGGTCCCCTACACGCTCGATGCCAATGATATGCGGTTTGCGACCGCGCAAGGCTTCAATACGGGCGATGATTTCTATCACTATCTGAAAGACAGCTTTGACTGCCTTTATGAAGAGGGGCAGAACGGATCACCGAAAATGATGTCCATTGGCCTTCATTGCCGCCTGATTGGGCGACCAGGCAGAGTGCAAGCCTTAAAGAAATTTATCTCCTATGTGCAATCTCATGAAGATGTCTGGTGTGCCACAAGGCAGGAAATTGCCACCCATTGGCACAATACGCACCCCTATCAGCCACAATTACGTCCGTCACAACTTCGCGCGGATCAGTTCTTAGCTCTCTTTGGCGGGGTGTTTGAACATTCGCCTTGGATTGCAGAAGCCGCCCTCGCCGATGAGCAAGGCCTCACTACGGATAGCTGCGATGCCTTCCATCAGCTCCTATGCCGTCATTTTCGTAGCGCCACATATGATAAACGGCTCGGTGTCTTGAACGCCCACCCAGATTTAGCTGGCAAATTAGCCGCTGCCAAGCGCCTCACAGCAGAATCAACTGCGGAACAAGCCTCGGCTGGCCTTGATGCCTTAACAGATGAGGAAAGGTCGACCTTTGAGACGCTCAATCAGTCTTATCGTGATAAATTTGGCCATCCCTTCATCATCGCAGTGAAAGGCCTAAGCAAGGCTGATATTTTAGCTGCCTTTCATAAGCGCCTGGAATTCAGCCCAGAGGTGGAATTTGATGAAGCCTGCCGTCAGGTAGAGAAAATTGCCTATTTACGGCTTGTTGATATCTTCGCAACCCCCTTAGACTAGCAGATAGCATGTAAAGGAACGTCCCATAATGACTCGCTATTATGCGCCACAAGGCGGATTGCCGCCGCAGACCGAACGCATCAAAGACAAAGCGCTTTTTACTGAAGCCTATGCGCTCATTCCAAAAGGTGTGTTAAGCGATATCACTACGTCATTTTTGCCTGGCTGGGACAAGACAAGGCTGTGGGTAATCGCGCGCCCCTTAACCGGTTTTGCAGAGACGTTCTCGCATTACATTATGGAAGTGTCCGCAGGTGGCGGCTCAGCCCACCCTGATACGAATAAAGACGCGCAATCTGTTCTTTTTGTCGTAGAAGGTGAAGCCATCTTAGCCTTTGAAGGCGAGACATATCACCTGACAGCTGGCTCCTATGCCTATTTGCCAGCGGGATTGGCCTGGTCTCTGCAAAATGACACTAACAAGAAGATTGTCTTTCACTGGATACGCAAACGCTATGAGGAAGCGCTGGGCATTCCAAAGCCATCGGCCTTTGTCACTCATGATGATGATGTTCCTGCGACACCTATGCCAGAGACTGAGGGAAAATGGGCAACAACACGCTTTGTTGATCCAGCTGATTTGGCCCATGATATGCATGTGAATATCGTCACCTTTCAGCCAGGCGGCTTTATCCCCTTTGAAGAAACACATGTCATGGAACATGGGCTTTATGTCCTTCAGGGTACAGGGTCTTATAATCTCAATCAGGATTGGTATGAGGTAGAAGCCGGCGATTATATGTGGCTACGCGCCTTTTGCCCCCAATCTTGCTATGCTACGGGGCATGAACCATTCCGGTATTTGCTCTATAAAGATGTTAACCGCCATGCCAAATTGGATTTGTAAATGACACAAATCATCAAGACAGAACCACTAACGCCATCAGCTTTTGCCCCCTTTGGAGATGTTATAAGCTTTGAGGGCGCGGCTGATTTGATGATTAATCAAGGCAATTGTGAGCGTTATCACGATAAGGCGAACTTAACATTTACCGATGGGGCGGCAGGCATAAGCCTATTTGATGCTAAACCACGCAGCTTACCCTATCACCTTGATATGATGGAACGGCATCCTTATGGCTCGCAAGCCTTTCTGCCGATGACACAACATCCCTTTTTAGTCATTGTCGCAGCTGATGAAACCGGACGCCCGGGAACCCCTCGGGCCTTCATCACAGCACCGGCGATGGGTGTGAACTATCATGCGAATATCTGGCATGGGGTTTTAACACCACTTCACGCACCTGGCCATTTCGCGGTGATTGACCGCATTGGCGATGGTGTCAATCTTGAAGAATATTGGTTTGAGGAGGCCTTTACTATTACGGCATAAGATTCAACCATAATCTTCACATTCTGTAGCAACAAAAATAGGGGGGAAACTATAATGCTAACAGATAATTCACTGGGTACGCCAGAACAGCTGGCAGATCCTAACTATACGCCGCCAATGGCACAGGCTGTTCCTCTGGGATTGCAGCATATTTTGGCGATGTTCGTATCAAACGTCACACCAGCCATTATTATCGCTGGCGCAGCCGGCTTTGGCTTTGGTTCAAACTCACCTCATTTTGGTGAGATGATCTACATGATCCAAATGAGCATGGTGTTTGCAGGTATCGCAACATTGATCCAAACCGTTGGTATGGGCCCTGTTGGCGCGCGTCTTCCAATTGTTCAAGGCACAAGCTTTGCATTCGTTCCTATCATGATCCCATTGGTGGCAGGCAAAGGTCCTGATGCCATGGCTGCTGTGATGGGTGGTGTCCTTGTGGGTGGTATTTTCCACATGATTTTAGGTGGGTTTATCAAGCGTCTTCGCTTTGCCTTCCCACCATTGGTCACAGGCCTTGTTGTGTTGATGATTGGTCTATCACTCATCAAAGTGGGTGTTCAATATGCCGCGGGTGGTGTCCCTGCCATTGGCAAACCAGAATTTGGTAGCCTACAAAATTGGGCCGTTGCTAGTGTGGTTATCGTCGTATCACTTGGTTTGAAATTCTATACGAAGGGCATCATTTCAGCTGCCGCGGTTCTGCTTGGTATCCTCGCAGGGTATTTCGTTGCGATGGGCCTTGGCATGGTAAGCTTCAATAATGTCGGCACAGCTGCTTATTTTGCGGTGCCAATGCCATTACATTTCGGCCTCGAATTCACAGCTGCTGCTATTATCGGTATGTGTGCTATGTCATTTGTCTCTGCTGTTGAGACTGTGGGCGATGTGTCAGGCATCTGTAAAGGTGGTGCAAATCGTGAAGCTACGGATGATGAGATCCAAGGTGCAACTTACGCCGATGGTCTTGGCACTGCGGTTGCTGGCCTGTTTGGTGGTCTGCCAAACACATCATTCAGCCAAAATGTCGGCCTTGTCTCGATGACAGGTGTGATGAGCCGCACGGTCGTTACAATTGGTGCTTTGTTCTTGATTGCTGCTGGTCTTATTCCAAAAATTGGCGCGCTGATTACAACAATGCCAATCGAAGTTCTTGGCGGTGGTGTGATTGTGATGTTTGGTATGGTGGCTGCTGCTGGTGTGTCTATTTTGTCAGATGTGACATGGAATAGACGCAACCTGTTGATCTTTGCCATTTCACTATCTGTTGGTCTTGGCCTACAGCTTGTACCAGAGGCGCTTCAGCACCTATCAGGCACATGGAAAACATTGGCACTTTCAGGCCTGTTACCATCTGCCGTGATTGCCATTATCTTGAATCTGGTTCTGCCAGAAGAGATGTAATCGCATCATGTATCTGAGAGAAGCCCGTCACTTTTTGGCGGGCTTTTTTCTTTGGCAAAATCCTGTACGATCTTTTGATGAATTATGATATCTTTATGCCTGCATGAGACGAGGTTGTTACCCGCGCCTCCCTCTGTAAGATAGATATCCAAATGATACTTATAATCACGCGCCCTCGCGACTGATTATGAAGAAAAGGACATAACATGCGTGTTCGTGGCTCTTATATCTCTGCCGCTCTTATTGCCTTGGCTGTTGTCGGCTGGTTTGTTTCAGATAATTTCACAGAAAATGCAGCTGATGCCCCAACGACAGAGGTCGCAAAAGCAGATGACGACGCTGTGCGCAATCTGACCATTAAAGCACTTGCGGTTCGCAATGAAACCATTCCCCTACAAGTAAGAGCTAGCGGTGTTACACGGACATCATTCACCGTTGAGGTACAAAGTAGACGCGAAGCAATCATTCGCTCCCTCGCCGCCAAAGAAGGAAGCTGGGTGAAACAAGGCGATGTGCTTTTAACACTTGATGAAGGGACACTCTCTGCTGATTTAGACGCGGCACGTGCCGAACGACAAGCTGCTGCTGCTGCCTATGATGATGCGAAGCGACGGTTCAGTGCTGATGGCACATTGGCAAGCCAGTTAAGCGCAGCTGAGGCAGATTTGGAAGCCACACGTAAAAATTATAATGCCACAGTCAAGCTAGTGGAAAAAGGTCTTCAGACAGATTTAACGCTTGCGAGCCAACGCGCCCAACTGCGCGCGGCTGAAACACGGTTATTTGAGTTGCAAAGCCTCTCACAAGAAAAAGAGCTCAGTGCATCCTATGCTGCCCTAAAGGCCGTGGATGCGCGTATTGCGGCGCTACAAAGTCAACTATCTTATACTGTTATCACGGCCCCTCAGACAGGATGGGTTGAAGATATTCACGTTGAAATTGGTGAGCTTGCGAAACAAAATCAGGCGGTTGTTACTCTGCTTGGGCTGCAAGAGCTTATCTTAGATGTCCCTGTACCTCAGGCGCAAATAGGTGACATTGCCATCGGCGACCCAGCTGAAATCACTGTCACAGGCTTCGGGTCTCTCACTGGTAATGTGGTACAAATTGCAGCCACTGCAAACCAAGCGACACGGACCTTCAATGTGGAGATCGCTCTTCCGAACCCTGATGGCGCGCTTCGGGCAGGCATGTCTGCAGAAGCGAGCATTACCATTAAGCAAACTGACGCCTTTAAAATGTCACCCGCCCATTTGAATGTTGATGCCAATGGCCAACTCACGGCTAAAATTGTTGGTGAGGGTGATAAAGTACAAACCAAAGCTGTGAGCCTCGTCAGAACCTCTGGCAATCTTGCCTATATTGCAGGGCTCGAAGATGACATGTTGGTTCTTGCAGCTGGCCAAGCCTTCCTCGCAGAAGGGGAAAATGTACGTTATGTTGTTGAGGAGGCGAATAACTAATGATCGCTCTCATCAAAGCGGCATTTAGCCGCCCTGGCGCCATCTTGCTGATGCTATTTATCATTTTGGGGATGGGGCTGAACGCGTTTAACACCATCCCGAAAGAAGCCAATCCCGACGTGGAAATTCCTGTGGCCTATGTCTCAGTTGGCTATTCAGGCATCTCGCCAAATGATGCGGAAAAATTGCTGGTTAAGCCTTTGGAAAAACAGCTACGTTCAGTCGCTGGCCTTGATAAGATGACAGCCGTAGCCTCAGAAGGCTATGCGGCAATTACCCTTGAATTCCTCGCAGGTGAAGATATTGACCTTGTCTTGGAAGATGTCCGCAAAGCTGTGGATGACGCAAAGCCAGACCTTCCTGCCAGCGCTGATGAGCCGAAGGTTAATGAAATTTCATTGGCCCTATTCCCTATCCTAACAGCTGCATTGTACGGCGATGTGGATGAACGTACCCTCGTTTTTGCCGCGCGCGACCTGAAAGATAAGCTAGAAGCCCAAGATGGAATTCTTGAGGTAGAAATTGGTGGCGATAGGGATGAGGTTGTTGAAATCCTCATTGATGCGGGTGCTATGGAAGCCTATGGGCTTGACCCCTCAACCGTGATTAGCCTTGTTTCAGCCAATAACCAGCTTGTCACCGCTGGCGCGATTGATACCGGTGCAGGCCGTCTTGTTGTCAAAGTGCCTGGTGTGATTGAAACACTAGAAGAACTTGCCAATATGCCCATTAAAGTGGGTGAT
>CALEYP010000049.1 GCA_937924895.1 uncultured Alphaproteobacteria bacterium | reverse complement strand
ACCCTCGACCCCAACCTTGGCAAGGTTGTGCTCTACCCCTGAGCTACACCCGCATTTACCAAATGTTGCGTTGTTATAATCGAACCCAATCTAGCTGGCAAGCCTGTTTTTCGATAAAAACACAAAAGTCAGTTTTCAACCTAACTAACAGGCATGTCTTAGGCTGGTTGCTCTTCTAAGGCTTGCAAAAAGACCGCTGCGATATGCGCAATCTGCTCTTCACTTAAATAGGGATGCATGGGTAACGCCAACACCACATCACATAAGGCATCAGTGATAGGTAGCCCGTCATTTGCCACAGGATAGCGTTGATAGGGGGCTTGTTTATGCATTGGGATAGGATAATAGACCATCGTTGGCACCCCTGCCTTTTGCATCGCTTCTTGGATAGCGTCTCGGCTAACATGTTGTGGCAGTTTGACGGTATATTGCGCCCAGCTAGAGGTGGCACCCTCACAAAGGCGCGGTGTTGCGACATGCGCCCCAAGATGCGCCTCATAGCTATCTGCCACTCTTTGCCGATGGGCTAATTCATCTTTGAAAATCGAAAGTTTGGACAATAATACCGCTGCTTGCATCGTATCAAGACGGGCCGTCATGCCAATACGTTCATTATGATATTTCGTTTTGCCCATGCCATGAACACGGCATGATATCGCGATCTCAGCTACCTCATCATCATCTGTGAAGAGCGCGCCACCATCTCCATAACAGCCAAGAGGTTTGGCAGGGAAAAAGCTGGTACAAGTCACATCCGCCAACTGGCCAACGGGACGACCATCCCATGAGGCACCAAAGGATTGCGCGGCATCATCTATGACCCAGAGATCATGGCGTTTGGCAAAGGCTGAAATAGCTGTCATATCGGAGGGTTGCCCAAATAGACCGACGGCCATCACCCCCACCACATCAATTTGTTGTGCTGTCGCGCTGTCTAACGCGGCTGAAAGACCCCTTGCATCTAAATTAAAACTATGAGGGTCAACATCACAAAAGACAGGAATAGCGCCTAAGACGGCCAATGATTCAGGGCTGGCTGCAAAGGTAAAAGAAGGCACAATTACACCTTGGCCAGGCCGGCATTGTTTGCCAAGCAATGCCAAAATGAGCGCATCAGTCCCAGACGAACAGCTTATGGCATGTTTCGTTCCTGCCCAGCTTGCTAATTCAGCTTCCAATTCTTTGACTTCTGGCCCCATAATATAGGCGCCATGGTCAAGAACCTTGGTTAGGCGGTCATCAATATCGGCGCGTATGCGCTGTTGTTGGGCTTTGAGATCAATAAAAGGGATCATGTTTTGTTTAAGTCCTGTAATTGATTTTGCATCTCTTCCAAGACGATTTGCACATTTAGTGCCTCATCAATATGAGTGGGGGGCAGCACCCCGTCATCACAGAGGCGGATAAAGCTGCGCACTTCATCTTTTAACGGTTCAGATTCAGGCACTGTGACATGAAGCGGACTGGCCCGCTCAATCATAAATAAATCACCGGCCTGTGTTATGCTGTCTTGATAAAGTGTTAATTTTTCAGACCATGGCTTGGTATCATCAAAGACAAGTGACCCTGTTTCTCCTGTGACACTGAGCCGATGTTCCTTGTAAGGGGAGAGCCAGCTTGTATGCATATGTGCTGACAGACCACCGTCAAACGACAAGGCAGTTGTCAGAATATCAACATTATTCGGTGAAATGTGGCTCACCCCATGGCAGATGACTTGTGTCGGTAAGGTCTGTGACAGCGCTAAAATCAATGATAAATCATGCGGACATAAATCAAACAACGCTGATTCAGTATTGCGGATACGACCCATGGCAAGACGATTAGCTTGAATATGTTTTGGGCGCCCAATTGCCCCCGATTCAATTTGTGTAAGCAAAGCCTGAAAGGCCGAATGATAGCGGATGAGATGCCCGACCATCACTTGCTTATGGGTCTTCGTAACAGCGTCTTTGATGGCGTGCCCATCTTCTAAGGTAAGCGCCATTGGCTTTTCAATAAAGACATGTTTGCCTGCCTCAAGCGCTTGTACCGCCAGAGCCCGATGCGTGCTGGCATTGGTTGCGAGCATCACACCGTCAATATTGTCGTGAGATAAAAGCGCTTCGTAAGAGGCAGAATCACAAGAAAATTGCGCGGCGAAATTGGCGCCTCTTTCAGCATCGACATCACTCACAGCAGCAAGCGCGCCAAGCTCTTTGAGATTGCGCGCAATATTGCGTCCCCACATTCCGCATCCAACAAGCGCTATTTGTGCCATTGATGAGCCTCTTTATCATGACGGGGTGGCTTGTTGGGTTGAACAGGTCTGCCACCTCTCATCTACCGATCTTGTTACAGGCTATAAGCAGCTTGTGAATCACCGTCAATCGTTGCTTTTTGTAACATTTTTTGTGACATCACCTAACCACGGCTAGGCGGGATTGTGACTTGTGTTTTTTCATTTAATCCCTATCTATCACAAAGAGTGAAGAGATTAGTGCCGAAGGAAACCAAAATGGACGCCTCATCCGCCTTTCAAGATAGCTTGCCTATCCACCCCGATACATTACGCGCGACGTTACAGGACCTTGGTCTTGCCTTTGAGGAATTCACCCATCCACCTTTGCGTACCGTAGCTGACTCCAAAGCTTATCGTGACGGGTTTTTAACCAAAGAAGAGGGTGGCGCTCACATCAAAAATCTCTATTTGAGAGATAAGAAAAAACAAAATTTCCTTGCGGTGATCGAAGAAGATAAAGAGGTTGATTTGAAGGCCTTAGGCACAGCGATGGGGGCCGGACGTGTCTCCTTTGGAAGTGCGGATCGGTTGCTGGAAAATCTAGGTGTGCGTCCTGGTGCCGTAACGCCTTTGGCCATGATGCAAGGTAGCAAAAACGGTGTGACATTAGGCATTGATGAAGATATTCTTACTGCGAAATTGGTCTATATGCATCCCTTGGTAAATGACCAGACAATTGCCATGCATCCTGATGATTTGTTGACCTTTTTAGCGCATATTCACGTCACGCCAATCACACTCACAATCGCTTAAAACGCTCTGATGATGATGAGCATGCCTTATCGACGGGCACAGATAGAAAGATAATCAAATGGAACAGCTTTTCGACCAAGCCGCCTCGCCATCTCTGATCATTGATGTAGACATGAATAATTTCATGGCAGAGGTAATCGAAGCCTCAAATACGATACCAGTGATTGTTCAATTTTGGGCGCCATGGTGCGGCCCCTGTAAGCAGTTGGGCCCGGTTTTGGAACAGGCTGTGCAACAATCTGGCAAAGTAAAGCTTGCGAAAATCAACATTGATGAGAATCAACAGATTGCGGCGCAAATGCGCGTACAATCCGTTCCGACCGTCTATGCTTTTGTCAATGGGCAGCCTGTTGATGGATTTGCGGGGGCACAGCCTGCTTCAGCTATCTCTGAATTTGTAGCAAAATTAGTGGCGATGGCGCCTGGTGCACCAGATATTTCAGAGATGCTCGCACAAGGTGAGGCCGCGCTGGCAGAGGGACAAAATGAGGTTGCGCTAGATTTATTCCAGCAAGCGTTAGCCACATTGCCTGAATCGCTAGAGGCGCTCGCAGGATTAGTTAAAGCCATGGCTGTCACTGGGGCGCTGGAAGATGCCCAGGAAATTATTGCGGCGCTTGATGAAGAACAGCTGGCCAAGCCAGTATTGCGCGAAGCAGCAGCAGCGGTTGAGTTGGCGGCAAAAGCAGGTGAGGCCGCTGGTGATTTGGCCCCTCTCGAGGCGGCGGTGGCGGCCAATCCAGATGATCTGCAGGCCCGTCAAGATTTGGCGATGGCTTGTTTTGCGGCTGGCCAAAAAGAAGAGGCCATGGCTCATTTACTAGCCTCCATCAAACAAGATAAAGACTGGAATGAGGGCGCAGCCAAAACACAATTGCTTGAATTTTTCGAAGCGATGGGTGTGGCAGATAAAGCCGTGATAAAAGCACGCCGGCAATTATCATCCTATTTGTTTTCTTAAAACCTGATCTATATCGCATGGCAGAAGGGTGGTTGAGCCTCCTATGGTGATTGATTGGGGAAGAAAAAGATATGAGCCGCGGTCCATTTGAGCCACAAATTAGTGACTTGCCATCACATTTGCCGTTATTTCCACTATCTGGTGCATTGTTGCTCCCAGGCGGGCGGCTGCCGCTCAATATTTTTGAGCCGCGCTATTTGGCGATGGTAAAAGAGGCGCTTGCTAGTCCGCATCGGATGATCGGCATGATCCAATCTCACAATGCTGATGACAGGTTATATCAGGTGGGGTGCGCCGGTCGCATTTCAGATTTTGCTGAGGCTGATGATGGGCGCTATGTCATTACCTTAACGGGTACCTCTCGCTTTACCTATATCTCTGATCAGGTGACCACTGATGGTTATCGTTTGGGTCAGGTTGATTTCTCAGCCTTTCATCAGGACCTTAACCCTGACAATGCCGTCATCGATCGTGCGAAATTGATTGATATTTTAAAGAGCTATTTTGATATTAAAGGCTTCTCGGCTGATTGGTCTCACATTGATGATTGCGAAGATGAGAGGCTTGTTACTACTTTGGCAATGATTTGCCCCTTTGCTGTCTCGGAAAAACAGGCCCTTTTAGAATCGCCTGATTTAGCACAGCGCACCGAGTTATTAATTGCGATTTTACAAATGTCTGTGCATGGTGAAGGGGAGAGCGCACAACATTAAGGGTAGGACGAGATGACCAAAACAGACAAGGATAAGAATGAGATGCCCTCACCTGTCTTGTTGCGGCTTTTGGTCTGTCCTGTGACGCGCGGCCCACTTCATTATGATAAAGAAAAGCAGCAACTGATTAATTTCCAAGCCAAACGCGCCTACCCTATCCAATCTGGCGTGCCTCTTTTATGTGAGGCGCACGCATTACCTATGGAATGAGACCCTCTATGACCAATAGTGCGCCTATTGTGACAGATATAAGCTGTCATGCCGATCGCCAACATCTCGATATTCGCTTTGATGATGGCACCTCTATTACGCTCAGCGCAGAATTATTGCGTGTTGAATCGCCCTCGGCAGAGGTGCAAGGCCATGGTCCTGATCAAAAACAACTTGTCCGAGGCAAAGAACAGGTCAAGATTTCACAGATCATACCGGTTGGTCATTATGCGGTGCGAATTGAATTTGATGATGGCCACAATACAGGGATCTATTCTTGGGCCCTTTTATATGATTATGGGCAACGCCAAGAGGCACTTCTGGCCGCCTATCGCGCCCAGCTTGCTACACATTAGGGAAAGTCTTTACCCTGATAATTTGCCCTCAAATAACGGCGCTTTGGCGAGCTGTCCTGTCATCGCGGCTTTTGAGATATAAGATTTCAGCGGTGATTTATTCAGTAAAATCATCCCCGTTGCTGATAAGGTTTGCAGCAAGGATGGACTGCGAGATAATAAGCGGTTGAGCCCTGATGTGGCAGCGGTAAGGGCGATGATTTCAGGTTGCCGCAAGGCTTGATAGCGCTGGTTGATAGAGAGATGATGAGGGCCCAAACCGCGCTGTTTGGCGCTCATCACCTCAGAGACCAAGATAGCCGCATCTGCCAGCGCTAGATTATATCCCATCCCGGCCAGCGGATGAATGCTATGTGCGGCATCTCCGGCAAGAGTGATAACGCCGGTTGAATAGCGCGGCACAAATTGTGGTGTCAGGGGAAATGACGCACGAGCAGTTGTCAAAGACAGGGCGCCAAACTCTAAGCCAAACGCTTTGGTGAGGGCCTCGTTAAAATCAGTATCTGACATATTCAGCAAATAGGCCGCATCTGCCCGTGTGGTTGACCAGACGAGTGAGGCCTCTTCTCCAGCAAGTGGCATAAGCGCCAGAGGCCCCGTATCTAAAAAGCGCTGGCAGGCGCGATTATCATGTGGCAATTGGCAGGCAATATTGGCGATGATAGCGCTTTGCCCTGTGGGAAGAGCGCGCGGGGTAATCCCTATCCTTGCGCGGATAGAGCTTTTGGCACCATCACAGGCGATAACGCGCTGGGCGGTGTAAATGTGGCCCTCATCATCTGTTAGCTGGGCTTCCTCGCCCCTCATCTCGCAGTCAGTGATGGCGTGGGGGTGGTGGGTAAAATGCGCTTCTCCTTCGAAAGAGGCAAGCGCGCTATCAAGCGCGCCATCAAGGGCCTCATTCATCACCACATAAGCTAGTGGCCCCTCTGCCTCAGACCAGTGAAGCAACCAATCAGATTGCCCCTTTTTCTCGCGCCCCATGGCGACAGAGATTTGCGAAATAGGGATAGGAGCTGTTGATAATTGTTCTATCACCCCAAGGAAAGATAGCATCTGATATCCGCCTGCATGAATGGTTGTGCTTCTACCATCAGCAGGCCGAGATACTATATCAGGGGCGAATAGATGCACATCATAGCCAGACTGCAGCAAGGTCAATGCCATCATCTTTCCAGTTAGCCCGCCGCCAATTACAGCGATAGGAAGAATGTTGATTGCAGCTGTCATGAGGGTCTCTTCAGCAAATCAAAAATCAAATCAAAGCAGTGTTACGCCAAAATGCGCGGCAATGATAGGGGCAAGGAATCTCGTCATATCGCTATGCGGCTCATAGAGATAGCTGTGACATCCGGCATATTGCCCTGCCAATATATCAGATGATCTATCGCCTATCATGACGGAATGAGCGAGGGAAATATCCCATTTTGTCGCAAGCTGTTGAAGCATGGTCGGGGCAGGCTTGCGGCACTCACATGTGCGTGCTGCGGGGTCAGTGGCTTTTGGATGATGAGGGCAATAAGCGATATCTGTGATATAAGACCCTGCAGCGATGGCCTGTTTACAGAGATGATGATGAAATGCTGTCATATCATTATGTGAGAAAATCTGCTGTGCAATCCCGCCTTGATTTGTCACGATAAAAATTGGGATTTCAGCCTGATGTAATTGTTGCAAAGCAGCTTCAACCTCTGGCATCCAGGCAAAATCTTCGATCTTGTGGCAATAGCCTTTATCGATGGTGAGGGTGTTATCCCTGTCAAAAAAAATGGCTGGTCTCATGATAGATGAGGCCCTTCCTATCGCATTATAAAGCTGGCACAAATCAGAGCTGTTTTGATTATATTGCGGTTGCGCCGCTTTTTCGATAGTTTCTTCACAGTATTCACATTCTTTTATGTCTGATGGTTCCCGCAGCAATGTTAAATCCTGATTTTTCAATCTTTGACGATAATATGTTTTTGCAGCTGCGTGCCCACCTTACAGATGTGGCACCGCCGGCTGATTTAACTGAATTAAATCTGACAATTGGCGAGCCGCAAATGCCAGCGCCAGCGCTTTTGGTCTCTGAGATTGCTAAACATCCTGATGGGTGGCGCAGCTATCCCAAAGCTGATGGTGATGCGGCTTTCCGTGAGGATGTGCGCCATTATATCGGCTATCGCTATGGCCAAGAGATTGCGGAAGCGATCAATCCAGATACGCAGATTGTCCCAGTGGTCGGTACCAGAGAACCGTTGCATCTTTTGGGGCAAATGGTGCGCGGGGCAAAAGAAAATAGCATCGCGCTTTTGCCAAACCCCTATTATCATGCATGGCGGGCTGGTGCGCTGGGGGCAGGCGGCGATATCTATTTCATGCCAACCTCGCAACAGACGGGGTTCTTGCCTGATTTAGAAGCGCTTGATGAAAATATGCTGCGCCGGACATCTGTCTTTTATATCTGTTCGCCCTCAAATCCGCATGGCTCCTTTGCCAGCCTTGATTACTATAAAAAGCTGATAGAGATGGCGCGGCACTATGATTTCTTGCTGCTGTCTGATGAATGTTATGCCGATATTTGGCGGGGCGCGCCACCAGTTGGCGCTCTGCAAGCAGCCCAAGATTTGGGGGCAGGCTTTGACCATCTTGTGGTATTAAATTCTCTTTCAAAACGCTCAAATGCAGCTGGATTGCGCGCGGGGTTCCTTACTGGCGATATCGCAGCCATCGGCTTATATAAAAAGCTTGTCGCCAATGGAGCCGCTTTATTGCCTACGCCTTTATTACGCGCTGCCGGCGCGCTGTACCGCGATGCGCCTCATGCCGAGGCAATCCGCCAGCATTATGAAGTGAGCTTTCAGATTGCATCTGATATTCTTGGCATCACACCGCCAGCGGGCGGCTTTTTCCTATGGCTGCCTGTTGAGGATGATCTGGCCTTTGTTAAACAAGCCTATCAGGAACAGGCCTTACGCTTGATGCCTGGGCAATTTATGGCACTAACCACCTCTGAGGGGAATCCGGGAACAGGTTATGTGAGAGTGGCGCTGGTGCATGATCATGAGACGGTTACTGAGGCTTGCCATCGATTGGCAAAGCTGAGAGGTTACCGGAAAAGTGAGATGTCATGAGTGCTGATGATCATATCTCAGAGGGTAATGCGGTTGTCTCTGGCGCTGTCAAACGCTTCATTGCCCACCGTTTGCAAGAAATTGTTGGCCTGCTAGCCCTCGCCGCCGGCATTACCTTATTGGTGATATTGGCCACGGCAAGCCCGACAGATCCTAATTGGAATACCGCGTCTGATGCACCGATTGCAAATTGGCTTGGTCCAGCTGGCGCGCATATTGCTGAGGCTTATTTCGTGATGGTGGGCCTTACCGCCTTTTTGATGCCCTTGTCACTTGTGGCATGGGGGGTACGCTTCCTCATTCATCATGGTTTGCCGCTCTGGCAATGGCGTATCCCTTTGCTATTCGTCTCGCTCGCCTTTTTATCTGTGGTGTTGCATGAAATCGGGCAATGGCTTGAATACCCAGCGATTAGTGGCTTTTTTGGTCAATTTCTGATGGATAAAACCAGCCTATTATTTGGGTCTGTGACACTACCAGAGATGATCCCTGTCTCTGTAATCGTGGCGCTGATTTATGCTGTGATAGGGGTCCCCCTTTATAGCTGGGCATCAGCGTTCTCCGCCTATGAAGCGCGCCTTGTGAAAGGGCTTCTGGGACTGGTGTTCTGGCCCATTAAAGCAGTTTGGGCAGGGGTAAGACGACTGACAAAGCGTCAACCAAAACCGCTTCAAGATGCAGAAGATAGCGCAGAACCAAAGAAAAAGACGAAAAAGAAAAAAACAGCTAAGACAAATGTTCGTGCAGAGCCTGTCTTAGTGCCAAATGCCACCCCACTTGCGCCAGAGGCACCGCCTGTTGAAAGCCGCAAGCCTGCTAAGAAAGAGCAAGCTAGCTTTGATTTTGAATCACAATCAGGCTTTCAGCTGCCCTCCTCGCAATTATTAAAACAACCAACTAAAGCTGCGGCAGGCCCTGGTGATGCCGTGCTGTCTCAAAATGCTGAAGCCTTGCAAGAGGTGCTTGGTGATTTTGGTGTCAGTGGTGATATTCAAGATGTCGCTTATGGTCCGGTGGTCACACGTTATGGTTTGATCCCAGCCCCTGGCACAAAGTCGCAACGTGTTATCGCGCTGGCCGATGATATTGCGCGTTCGATGTCTGCGTTATCGGTGCGTGTGGCAGTGGTGCCTGGCCAGAATGTTATCGGGATTGAATTGCCAAATGACAATCGTGAAACCGTGTTAATGCGCGATATTCTCGACCATCCAGAGTGGCAGCAAAATACGGATGCGCTTCCGATTTGTTTAGGCAAGGATATTGCTGGGGCGCCGGTGGTGACTGATTTGGCAAAGATGCCGCATTTGCTTGTGGCTGGTACAACAGGGTCAGGGAAATCAGTTGGCATTAATGCTATGATTTTGTCTTTGCTTTACCGCCATACGCCAGAGACATGCCGCTTGATTATGATTGATCCCAAAATGTTGGAACTATCGGTCTATGACGGGATCCCCCATCTTCTCTCGCCTGTGGTGACCGACCCCTCTAAGGCTGTGACATCGCTGAAATGGGCGGTACGCGAGATGGAAAACCGCTACCATAATATGTCAAAATTAGGGGTACGTAACATCACAGGCTATAACCAGCGTTTGGCCGAAGCGCGGGCCGCTGGCGAAGTGCTCACGCGCCGTGTCCAAACTGGATTTGATGCGGAAACAGGCAAGCCTATATTCGAAGAACAAGCCCTTGATCTTGCCCCCTTGCCTTACATCGTAGTGATTATTGATGAGGTTGCTGATCTGATGTTGGTTGCTGGTAAGGATATCGAAGCAGCCGTGCAGCGCTTGGCGCAGATGGCGCGTGCAGCGGGGATTCACGTTATCATGGCAACACAGCGCCCTTCAGTTGATGTCATAACCGGTACGATTAAGGCCAACTTCCCCACACGCATATCCTTCCAAGTGACGTCAAAAATTGATAGCCGCACTATCCTCGGTGAACAAGGTGCAGAACAGCTTTTGGGTCGCGGCGATATGCTCTTTATGGAAGGGGGTGGGCGCATCAAGCGTGTCCATGGACCATTCATGGAAGACAGAGAAGTGGAAAAGGTTGCTGATTTCCTTCGAGCCCAGGGCGAGCCGGAATATGATGATCGGGTTACAGAAGAGCAGGATGAAGGTGACGTAGGAGGGGCTGCTCCAGCGCAGCCGACGGGTGAATCACTTTATGACCAAGCAGTTGCCTTGGTGATACGAGAACAAAAAGCCTCTACTAGCTTTGTGCAACGTCATCTGAAAATCGGCTATAATCGGGCAGCGACCATTATTGAAGAGATGGAAGCGGCAGGTATCATCAGCAAAGCGAATCATGTCGGAAAAAGAGAGGTCTTACTTGAAAAAGATGAAATGTAAACTCCTCGCTTTTTGTGGATTATGGCTTAGCATTCTTAGCGTGAATCCTGCCACCGCCGATGTCATCTCACAGGCGGAAAGATGGTTTGAAGCCATCACCACCATGCAGGCCGAATTTACCCAAGTGGCCTCTGATGGTAGTGCGGCAACAGGTACGCTCTATTTGCGGCGGCCCTCACAAATGAGATTGCAATATGATGGTGATGCAAAGCTAGCATTGATTGTCTCACAAGGCTGGCTTCATGTTGATGAGCCGGTGGAAAAGCGCGTGAATAGCTATCCTATCGGCTCGACTCCCTTTGCCCCGATGCTGCGTGAAGATATCCAATTACGGTCACCAGATTTTGATACTAAAACAGAGACCAGAAGTGGGGTCGTCTCTATTACATTATCACAAGAAACAGGTGAAGCTGCTGGCAGCTTAACCTTAGAATTTAGTGAAAACCCCTTTGCTTTACGTCGCTGGATTATCCTTGATGCAGTAGGGGTTGAAACTAAAGTGACATTGCAAAACCTTGTCTTTGGCGAAAAATTTAATAATTTTCTATTTGCGATCCCGCCCTATTCCTCACCGTCGAGTGACGATAATTAAAACCCCTTTGTTAAAAGTTAGATGAAAGTCTGAAGATGAAGATTACGAGCTGGAATATTAATTCCGTGCGGTTGCGCCTTCCGTTATTGGAACAGGTTTTTGCCACTGTGGCGCCTGATGTGATTTGTTTGCAAGAAACCAAATGTGTGGATGATCAATTCCCCGCCGAGGCGATTGCTGAAATGGGGTATCCTTATCAAGCCTATCGCGGCGAAAAATCCTATAATGGTGTTGCCATTTTATCACGTTTGCCCTTGCGAGATGCCAGCCATGAGTTATGGGCTGGTAAAGAGGATTGCCGCCATATTTCAGCTATTGTGAATGATATTCGGATTCATAATTTTTATATTCCCGCTGGTGGTGATGTCCCTGACCGCGATGAAAATCCAAAATTTGGCCATAAGCTTGATTTTGTCAAAGAGGTAACCGCCTATTTTGAGTCACAAGATCAAGGGCCGGCTGTCATGGTGGGTGATTTAAATATTGCGCCACTAGCCGAAGATGTGTGGTCAACAAAACAGCTTCGTAATGTTGTAAGCCATACGGATCTAGAAAGAGAGCGGCTGTTGTCTTTGATCGCCAAAGGCGGGTGGCATGATGCGATTCGTGGCCATTTTGGCCCTGAAGAAGTTCTGTATAGCTGGTGGTCTTATCGGGCACGCGACTATCGTGCAAGCAATCGCGGGCGCCGATTAGATCATATTTTTGTCACCAATGACCTCGCCGATAAGGTAACATCAGCAGAGATTTTTGCCGAAGCGCGCGGGTGGGAAAAACCGTCTGATCATGTGCCGATTTCCATCACGCTCTAAAATTTGCTAAGCTATCTCTCAATATGGCGATAAAAGGTCTCCCCCTCTCATGACAGAGTTTTTGAAAATGCATGGCCTTGGCAATGATTTCATTGTTCTTGATGCCAGAGAAAATGCCCTTGCATTAACACCCGAAGCAGCGCAGCTTCTGGCTGATCGGCGTTTTGGCATTGGCTGTGACCAGATAATGATTCTGCGCCCGGCGCGTGGCGAGGGTGACATATTCTTGGATATGCGTAACCAAGATGGGTCAGTCACCGGGGCGTGCGGCAATGGCACAAGATGTGTGGCAGATCTCATCATGTCTGAAACAGGGGAAGAGGCAGCTGTGATTGAAACACAGGCCGGCCTGTTACAGGCGAGACGTCACGGTCAATTGATCGAAGTGGATATGGGGCCCGCTCAGATGGCATGGTCGCAAATTCCGCTGGCAGCCCCATCTGATACTTTGCATGTGTCGCTGGCGCCAGACGAAACAGAGACAGCTGTTTGTATCTCAATGGGAAACCCTCATGCGGTGCTATTTGTCGATGATGTAAGGCAAGTCGATGTGGCACAGCGCGGTGGCCGCCTCGAGCATCATCCTATTTTCCCAGAGGCGGCGAATATCTCTTTTGCTACCGTGATTGGTGAAGACAAGGTTCGAATGCGTGTCTTTGAAAGAGGGGTGGGTATCACATCTGCTTGTGGGTCTGGTGCCTGCGCTGTTGCAGTGGCTGCCCATCGTCGCGGGCTGACAAGTCGCAATGTTGAGGTTGTCCTTGATGGAGGAAGCCTATTTATTAGCTGGATGGATGATGGGACTGAGGAAGGGCGTGTCCTCATGCGTGGCCCGGCTGAAACGGCATTTCGGGGGACCCTTGATGGCGCGCTCAAAGATATGTTATTGCGCGATGCATCGTAATAATGCTGGCAGTGATAAGGGATAGCTATGAGCGCCAATCGACCACATATTGAGACATTTGGGTGTCGGTTGAATATCTGGGAATCAGAGGTCATGCGCAAACAGGCAGAGGCCGCTGGTTTGCAAAATGCAATAATCATCAATACCTGCGCCGTGACATCTGAGGCTGAAAAACAAGCGCGCCAGTCGTTACGCAAATTACATCGTGATAATCCAGAGGCACAAATTATTGTGACAGGATGCGCAGCCCAGATTAATCCTGAAGCCTGGCAAGAGATGCCAGAGGTCAGTCACGTCATGGGCAATCATGACAAGTTACAAGCAGAAAGCTGGCAAGCCCTGCAATCAGGTCAAGAGGCAGGGTTGCTTGTCACAGATGTGATGACCATCACAGAAACAGCTAGCCATTTTATTGATAGCTTTGATGATCACACCCGTGCCTTTCTACAGGTCCAGCAAGGTTGTGATCATCGTTGTACCTTCTGCATTATTCCGTTTGGCAGAGGTCCATCACGTTCGGTTGGCATGGGCGCTGTGGTAGAACAGATTGAACGATTAGTCGCGGCAGGCACCAAAGAAGTGGTGCTAACAGGCGTTGATATAACGAGCTGGGGGCATGACTTACCTGGTCAACCACGCCTTGGGGCGCTCGTCAAAAAAATCCTCGCCCTTGTGCCAGATTTACCACGGCTGCGCCTGTCTTCGATAGATCCTGCCGAACCTGATCATCATCTGATGGAAGCGCTGGCAACAGAACCGCGGCTGATGCCACATTTGCATTTATCAATGCAGCATGGTGATGATTTGATTTTGAAACGGATGAAACGTCGTCACCTCGCCCGTGATTTGCGCCGCTTTTGTGACGAGGCTCGTCGTCGTCGCCCAGATGTCACCTTTGGGGCAGATATTATTGCGGGGTTTCCGACAGAAACTGAAGAGGCGCATCGCAATACACTTTCTTTATTAGCGGAATGTAATATCCCACTCCTACATGTCTTTGGCTATTCTCCGCGCGAAGGCACACCTGCTGCGCAGATGCCGCAACATGATGGCGGAACCATCAAAGCGCGCGCCAAAGAGGTCCGTGATTTAGGGGCAAAATTACTCGATGATGCGATGCGCATACGTATTGGCCAGACAGATCTGATGCTGGTTGAGAAGGCCAATCAGGGGCATTTACAAAATTTCATGAAAGCCACGCTGTCAGGCGATAGCTTACATAAGGCAGGGGAGATCATTCCTGTCAGGCTGAAAGAGATAAGCGGCGATCGGTTTATAGTAGAAGAGGTCACAGATGAGCTGGTTTAGTAAATTAACCGATGGGCTGAAAAAATCATCATCTAAGATGAGTGCCAGCCTCACAAGTCTCTTCACATCAAAAACATTAGACGCGGCCTCATTAGAAGAACTTGAAGATGCGCTTATTGAAGCAGATATGGGCCCTAAAACAGCCATGGCGATCGCTGAAGAATTAGCCGCAATGAAATTTGATAAGGAGTCCTCGCAAGAGGCATGGCGTATTGCGCTCGGTCAGATTTTGGTCACGCGTCTGACAGATGTGGCACAACCTTTGGCGATCAGAGAGGACCAGAGCCCTCATGTGATTCTGCTGGTGGGGGTCAATGGCTCTGGTAAGACAACGACCGCTGGTAAATTGGCAAGTCATTTCAAATCACAAGGCAAAACAGTAATGCTTGCAGCTGGTGATACATTCCGCGCCGCTGCGACCGAACAATTACAAGGCTGGGGTCAACGTACCGATACTGAGGTTGTCACAGGCCAAGAAGGCAGCGATTCGGCAGCGGTGGCGTATCAGGCTATGCAACGTGCCACAGATGCTGGCATTGATGTCTTGATTATAGATACCGCAGGACGCTTACAAAATCGCAGTGAATTGATGGATGAATTAGCCAAAATCCATCGTGTGATCGGCAAATATGATGAGAGTGCGCCCCATGATTCAGTGATCGTGCTTGATGGGACGGTGGGTCAAAATGCCTTGTCTCAGACCAAGGCCTTTTCTGAGGTAGCACAGCTAACAGGCATGATTATCACAAAGCTGGATGGCTCAGCCAAAGGAGGCGTGGTGCTAGCGCTCGCCGAAGAATTTGGTCTGCCTGTGCATATGGTTGGGGTTGGTGAGCAAGTTGATGACCTGCAATCCTTCACCGCACAAGAATTTGCCGCGGCCCTTGTTGGTGTGCCGCAAGAGGCCTTAACGCAAGACCAGGCTTGACGAATAAGCCATTAATCGCCTATAAGCTGTGGGAAATTATCTGGCATAGCCTGACCCATTGACCTTAACGGGTTCCGTCCGTCCTTGAAGTTTTCGAGCACGGGCGCGTTTTTGTTTATGCGTTTGGCAGCTGAGATAAGGGGCTCCGGCACGATGGTAACCGCGATATTGGACAGAATGTGACATCACATGTTTGATCAGTTGAAAGATAAATTCCAATCCGTCTTTGATGGCTTATCAAAGAAGGGCGCTTTGAGCGAAAAGGATGTCGAAGCCGCATTGCGTGAGGTACGCATGGCGTTGCTTGAGGCTGACGTCGCTTTGCCTGTTGCGCGTGAATTTATTGCTTCGATTAAAGACAAAGCCATTGGCGCCACAGCGATCAAATCAGTTCGCCCTGATCAGCAAGTCATCAAAATCGTTCATGATGGGTTGGTCGAATTATTAGGGGGCGATGCCGCACCTTTGACAATTGATGTCGCGCCGCCTGCTGTCATCTTAATGGCTGGTTTGCAAGGCTCTGGTAAAACAACTACGGCTGGTAAATTAGCGCTCCGCCTGAAGACCAGATACAAAAAGAATGTGATGGTCGCCTCGCTGGATATGACACGTCCTGCCGCGCGTGAGCAGCTCCGTCTATTGGGTGAACAAGCAGAGGTTGGCATCCTAACAGAGGCCGATAATGAAACACCTATCCAGCTGGCGCGGCGTGCGCTGCAGGTGGCTAAATTAAAAGCGCATGATGTCCTCATCCTTGATACAGCTGGTCGTTTAAGCATCGATGCTGAGCTGATGGCTGAGCTAAAGCAGATTAAGCAGGAAACAAACCCACATGAGGTGTTGCTTGTTGCTGATGCGCTCACCGGTCAAGATGCCGTGAATACCGCGCAAGCCTTCCATGAAGAGATTGGTGTCACAGGGATTGTCCTGACAAGAATGGATGGTGATTCGCGCGGTGGTGCGGCCTTATCTATGCGTCATGTAACAGGCCAGCCTATCAAATTTGTCGGTGTTGGCGAAAAGCAGGATGCGCTAGAGGAATTCGTACCTGATCGTCTGGCAGGCCGGATCCTTGATATGGGTGATGTGGTGGCGCTGGTTGAAAAAGCAGCCGCTGCGATTGAAGAAGAAGAAGCGATGCGCATGGCAAAGCGCATGGCATCTGGGAAGTTTGATATGAATGACTTCCTGAATCAATTACGCCAATTGCAAAAAATGGGCGGTCTTGGCGGCATTTTGGGCATGTTGCCTGGTATCGGCAAGATGCAAAAACAGCTGAATGCGGCTGGCATTGATGATTCACTGCTAAAGCGTCAAGAAGCTATTATTCTATCCATGACCAAAAAGGAACGTGTGAGCGTGGGGCTTTTGAACGCGTCTCGCCGTAAGCGGATTGCCGCTGGCTCTGGCACGTCAGTGCAAGAGGTGAATAAGGTTGTGAAGCAATATCAAGAAATGGCCAAGATGATGAAGCGCATGGGCAGCAAAGCTGGTGCCGCTGGTCTCAAGGCGATGATGGGCGGTCTTGGCGGCGGCGGAATGCCTGCTGCGGGAGGCATGCCACAAATGGATGCTGAAGCGATGCAAAAAATGGCATCACAATTGCCACCTGGTATGGGTGGACAGCAAATGTTGGGTAAAGGCCTCCCAGGATTGGGCGGCTTGCCAGGGCTAGGCGGATTGCCAAGTCGTGGTGGTAAATCCAAACGAAAGAAATAAAGAGTATTATTCGGTTTAAGCCACATTTCATGAAGGGAATAAGAAAATGGCATTGAAGATCAGATTGGCACGTGGTGGCGCGAAAAAGCGTCCTTTCTATCGCATCGTTGTCGCAGAAGCATCTGCACCACGTGATGGTCGTTATGTTGAGAAGCTTGGCTTCTACAACCCAATGGTTGCCAAAGATAATGACCAGCGTTTGGTTGTAAATGGTGAGCGTGTATCTTACTGGCTAGGCAAAGGTGCCCAGGCAACAGAACGTGTTCAAAAGCTATTGTCATCTTTGGAAATGATGCCAAAGGTTGAAATGCGTGACCAGCCAAAGAAAGCGGCACCTGGTAAGAAGCGTGCTGAAAAAGAAGCGGCTGAAGCTGAAGCAGCGGCTGAAGCGGCTGCTGCTGCCGAAGCCGAAGCGGCTGCTGCTGCTGAAGCCGAAGCTGCACCAGCTGAAGAGGCACCAGCTGAAGAAGCGGCTGAAGAGGCATCTGCTGAATAAAGCATCAGGCTTTGCGTAAGGATATGTGTCGCAGATGACAGACCAAAAGCCTGAACAAAGAATTGAAATTGGCGCCATTGCATCAGCGCATGGCATCAGAGGGCAGTTTAAAGTCAAAGCCTTTCTGGAACAGCCAATGGATATTGCAGGCTTTGGGCCTGTCTATCGCGAAGATGGGCAGGCACTGACATTAAAGGCGCATAGTCACGCTAAAGCTTTTGTAATCTGTTCTGCCAAGGAAATCACAGATCGCACACAAGCCGAATCTCTGCGGGGAAGCGTTCTTTATGTGGCGCGTGATCAGCTACCTGATCTCGCCCCTGATGAGATATATCATGCTGATGTGATAGGGTTTACCCTTGTGGCACAGCCTAATCAGCCTGTTGGCGAGATTGTTGGCATTCATGATTTTGGGGCTGGCACAGTGATCGAAGTGAGAATCGGCAATAAAAAGACGATTTTCGTGCCCTTTGGTGACAGATATGAGCCGATGGTTGATGAGGCGTCCCAACAATTAACGATGCAGGTTGATCCGGCATGGTTAGAAGAAGATACGCCGCCAAATAGGCAGGAGCCAAAATAACGCATCAGCGGTGAGAGAGGCAGGGTAGAATGACAGGGAAAGCGGAAAATAGCTGTTTTGCAGCAACAATTTTAACCCTATTCCCTGATATGTTTCCGGCCTCACTTGGGCAGTCTCTTGCGGGTCGTGCCTTGGCGAATGGGATTTGGTCGCTTGATGCGCGTGATATTCGGTCTTATGCAACGGATAAGCATCGTACGGTAGATGATGTGCCGCTGGGCGGTGGTCATGGTATGGTGTTAAAGCCAGATGTTGTGTCAGCCGCGCTAACCGATGTCGCAGAGGCACCAGGGCGTCGTATTTATTTGTCGCCGCGTGGCCGTCTGCTAGATCAAGAGTTGGTCAGAGAGCTTGCCGCTGAACCTGGTCTTGTATTGGTCTGTGGGCGGTATGAAGGTCTCGATCAGCGGGTGATTGATCATCATGAGCTGATGGAAGTGTCAGTCGGCGATTATATCCTGTCTGGTGGCGAGGTTGCGGCACAGATTTTACTCGATGCTGTTATCCGGCTGTTGCCAGGGGTGATGGGCAAAGAGATTGGCCATCTTGAAGAGAGCTTTGAGACAGGTCTGTTAGAACATGATTTATATACGCATCCGCGGATATGGAATGGGATGGAAGCCCCTGAGATTTTAGGGTCTGGCCATCATGGTAAAATTCACGCTTGGCGCCAACAACAGGCGATTGAGCGCACCAAAACACGTCGTCCTGACATTTATCGACGTTTTTTGGCGAAGAATGAGGAAAATAGTGGTGAATCAAGTTGACAGCATAGGGCCCTGTCTGTCAAAAGAACCACCGAACAGAACCCGATGAAGGGGAGATGATGAAATGAATATTGTAGAACAAATTGGTCAAAATGTTGTCGCAAGCCGTCAAGAGCAGCGCCCTGTGCCAGAATTTGGTGCTGGTGATACCGTTCGTGTAAGCGTTCGTGTTGTTGAAGGTAGCCGTGAGCGTATCCAGGCATTTGAAGGTGTCTGTATTGCACGCAAGAACAAAGGCGTAAGCTCATCATTTACAGTTCGTAAGATTTCTTATGGCGAAGGCGTAGAGCGTGTATTTCCGCTTTATTCACCACAGGTACAAGACATTGAAGTTGTCCGCCGTGGCCGTGTTCGTCGTGCGAAGCTTTACTATTTGCGTGGCCGCACAGGTAAAGCAGCTCGTATTCCTGAAAAGGCAAGACAGAGCTCTGCATCTTAATCACGTAACAGTGACAATGTCCGAGGGGTGAGGCGCACTCACCCTTTTTACAAAAAGGTGACACCCCCTTGGATAAAACCTAATTAAGGAGGTGTCCCATATGTCTGCTCCTCAAACATTATTTGATAAAATCTGGCAAGCTCATCTGGTTGATCAATCAGACGATGGTACAGGCTTGATTTATATCGACCGTCACCTTGTTCATGAAGTGACAAGCCCGCAAGCCTTTGAAGGTCTGCGTAACGCGAATCGTCCCGTCAAAGAGCCAGGCCGCACATTGGCAGTGGCTGACCATAATGTCCCGACCACTGATAGAAGTGTCGGCATTGCTGACGAAGAATCACGTATTCAAGTTGAAACATTAGAGAAAAATGCCGCTGATTTTGGTGTGCCCTATTTCGCGATGACAGATATTCGCCAAGGGATTGTTCACGTGATTGGCCCAGAGCAAGGCTTTACACAGCCAGGCATGACAATTGTTTGTGGTGATTCGCACACGGCGACACATGGGGCGTTTGGCGCTTTGGCATTTGGGATTGGGACATCTGAGGTGGAGCACGTGCTTGCGACACAGACCCTTATTCAAAAGCCTGCCAAAAATATGCGCATTACCGTCGAAGGCGAGGTTGGCGATTTCGTAACAGCCAAAGATATCGTTCTTGCCATTATTGGTAAAATCGGTACCGCAGGCGGGACTGGCCATGTGATTGAATTTGCTGGTAAAGCGATTGAAGATTTATCAATGGAAGGGCGGATGACCGTCTGTAACATGGCCATTGAAGCTGGTGCACGCGCTGGTATGATCGCGCCTGATGAGAAGACAATTGCCTATCTTGAAGGTCGTCCGATGTCGCCCACTGGTGAAAATTGGGATAAGGCCGTTGCGTGGTGGCGTTCATTGCCATCAGATGCGGGCGCCCAATATGATACCGAAGTGGTCTTGAAAGCAGAAGAGATCGCACCGACAGTCACATGGGGTACAAGCCCAGAAGATGCGCTATCAATTGACGGGGCTGTGCCAAATCCGGCAGAGGTTTCCGATCAAGCGACCAAAGCCAAGATTGAGCGTGCCATTGATTATATGGGTCTATCAGCGGGTCAAAAGTTAACAGACATTAAAGTCGATACTGTCTTTATCGGCTCTTGTACAAATAGCCGTATTGAAGATTTACGTGCGGCGGCCTCTGTCGCAGATGGCCGGTCTGTGGCTGAGGGGATGCGGGCGATGGTTGTGCCAGGGTCTGGTCTCGTCAAAGAACAGGCAGAAGAAGAAGGTCTTGATAAGATTTTCATCGCGGCTGGCTTTGAATGGCGTGAGCCTGGTTGTTCCATGTGTTTGGCGATGAATGCCGACAAATTGGCAGAAGGTGAGCGTTGTGCCTCAACCTCAAATCGTAATTTTGAAGGGCGCCAAGGTCGTGGGGGACGCACCCATCTTGTGAGCCCTCAAATGGCAGTTGCTGCCGCTGTTACAGGCTATCTGACTGACGTCAGAGAACTGTCATAGAAAGGGCCTCACCTCATGCAAAAATTTGATAAATTATCAGGTGTTGCGGCGCCAATGGATATCATGAATATCGATACAGATATGATTATCCCAAAGCAGTTCCTCAAGACAATTAAGCGGTCTGGGTTAGGCGCTAATCTGTTTTTTGAAATGCGCTTCGACAATGATGGTGGTGAAATTTCTGACTTCATCTTGAATCAGCCAGCTTATCGTGGGGCTGAGATCATTGTGGCAGGCGATAATTTCGGCTGTGGCTCGTCACGGGAACATGCACCATGGGCGTTGCTCGATTTTGGTGTGCGCTGTGTTATCTCAACAAGCTTTGCTGATATTTTCTATAATAACTGCTTCAAGAATGGCATTTTGCCAATCATAGTGTCAGCCGCGGACCGCGATGCGCTGATGGCAGATGCCCGTGATGCTGAAAATCCAAATCTCTCAATTGATTTGGAAGCCCAGACCATCACACGGCCAAATGGTCCCGTTATTTCGTTTGAAATTGACCCGTTCCGCAAGCAATGTCTGCTTGATGGGTTGGATGATATTGGCCTCACGCTAGAGAAATCTGCAAAAATTGAAAGCTATGAGACGGGTCGTAAACAGTCTCATCCATGGCTCTAAGACGGGATACCCGCCGCAACATATATAGTGGTAAAAGGGGCCTGTCACAGACACGCCCCTTTGCTTTTTCAAAGCTAAGATAAGATAAAAGGATAGGATGATGGGATCAAATCGCAAAGTGATGATTTTGCCTGGTGACGGTATCGGGAAAGAAGTGATGGCCGCCAATATCAAAGTGATTGATTGGCTCGCAAAATATCGCTCACTTGATTTTGATATCACCGAAGATGAAGTTGGTGGTGCGGCCTATGATGCCTATGGCACGCCTCTTAAAGATGAGACATTGGCGGATGCTATGGGGATGGATGCGGTCTTGTTTGGCGCTGTCGGTGGCCCGCAATATGACGAACTTCCCTTTGAGTTAAAGCCAGAGCGTGGTCTGTTGGCCTTGCGCAAGGAAATGGAACTATTTGCCAATCTACGTCCAGCGATGGTGTTCCCACCTTTGGTTGAAGCTTCAACATTGAAGCCTGATGTGGTGTCTGGCCTTGATATTATGATCTTGCGTGAGCTAACAGGCGGGTCCTATTTCGCTGAGCCACGTGGCATTGAGACATTGCCTGATGGGTCAAAGAAGGGCTTTGATACAAATCTTTATACAACCGCAGAGATTGAGCGTATTGGCCGTGTTGGTCTTGATTTGGCGCGTAAGCGTGATGGCAAATTAATGTCTGTTGAAAAATCAAATGTGATGCATTCTGGTGTTCTCTGGAAAGAAGTGATGACTGCGCTTCATGAAGCTGAGGGCGAAGGTGTGACATTGGGTCATATGTTTGCCGATAATTGCGCCATGCAGCTTGTGCGTAACCCCAAACAGTTTGATGTGATTGTCACTGATAACTTGTTTGGTGATTTGCTATCTGATTGTGCGGCGATGCTGACAGGCTCACTTGGTATGTTGCCATCAGCCTCATTGGGCGCGACAGATGAAGCCACAGGCATGCGCAAAGCGATGTATGAGCCAGTCCATGGGTCAGCCCCTGATATTGCGGGCCAAAATCTAGCCAATCCTTTGGCACAGTTTTTGAGCTTTGCGATGATGCTTCGCTATAGCTTTAATCAAGGTGCAGAAGCTGATTTGGTCGAACAGGCCGTGTCACAAGCCCTGGCATCTGGTAAGCGGACCGGTGACATCATGGCCCCTGGTTGTGAACAGGTTGGCACAGATGGCATGACAGATGCTGTGATCGCAGCTTTGAATGAATTGGCACGCTAGTACCTGCTGATAAGAGAAAGATAAGATTATGGGATATAAAATTGCTGTGGCAGGCGCCACTGGTGCGGTTGGTCGTGAGATGCTGAAGACATTGGCAGAGCGCGACTTTCCAGCAGATGAGATCTTTGCGCTCGCCAGCTCGAAATCAGCAGGGCGCGAAGTTTCTTATGGTGATGATGACGTACTCAAAGTACAGTCGCTTGATAGCTTTGATTTCAACCAAGCTGATATCGCGCTTTTTTCTGCTGGTGGTGATACGGCGAAAGCCTTTGGCCCAAAAGCAGGCGAGGCAGGCTGTATTGTGATTGATAATTCATCTGCTTTCCGGATGGATGATGATGTGCCATTGATTGTGCCAGAAGTGAACCCAGATACCGTTCACGATTGTTTGCGTGAGAATGGGGGCCGCAATATCATTGCCAACCCCAATTGTTCAACCGCCCAATTGGTTGTGCCGCTGAAGCCATTGCATGATGCCTATTCCATTAAGCGTGTGGTGACATCAACCTATCAGGCAACCTCTGGCGCTGGCCAAGCGGGGATGGAAGAGCTGTTCTCTCAGACCAAAGGTATTTTTGTGAATGATGAGGTCAAGCCTGAGAAATTCACAAAGCAAATCGCCTTTAACGCGATTCCGCATATTGATGTGTTCCTTGATGATGGGTTCACCAAAGAAGAATGGAAAATGCGCGCTGAGACCAAAAAGATTTTGGACCCGGCCATTGAGGTGATTGCGCATTGTGTGCGTATCCCTGTCTTTATTGGTCACTCTGAGGCTGTCTTTGTTGAGATGGATAAGCCATTTGATGAAGCTGAATTGCGTGAAATGCTGCGTGAAACAGATGGGATTAGCGTGATCGACCACCGCGCCAATGAGGGCTATGTCACACCGGTAGAATGTGCCGGTGAAGATGCTGTTTTCATTAGCCGCATCCGCCGTGACCCGTCTGTGCCGAATGGCGTCGTGTTCTGGTGTGTGTCTGATAATTTGCGTAAGGGCGCTGCTTTGAACTCTGTCCAGATTGCAGAGCTTGTCGTTAGCCGTGGTGTGTCAGGTCGCTAAGATCTGAGCCTATTACATCTTGAAATGAATGAAGCCCATTGGCCATCTCTAAGGTCGATGGGCTTTTGCTATCTGTGACCATTTGATTGATCAGATGGCTGGTTTGATGAAGCGCCACATCCGCGCTAGCGCCGCGTAACAAGAAACAATGAAGCATTGCGGCAAAGGCATCGCCTGCACCTGAAATGCCGTGTGGCTGGGCGCGATGAGACACACTCACCACCCCTGAGGTCGTAAAGAGGCAATCTGTCACCATCATATGCGCCTCATCGGTCAGGCCTGTGACACATAAAGAGGGCACACCAAGCTGGCGATAGAGCTGTTCAATATCTTCTTCATCAGTTAAGCGCCGGCCAGCAAGATAGGAGGCTTCAAAGTGATTGGGCGTCAGTAATGTCGCCAATGGCAAGAGCGTCTCTGTCATATGCTGGATAATATCATCAGCAACATAGGTGCGTCCCCCATCCCCAAATACCGGGTCAATCAGAACAGATAGGTGGGGATTAGCGGCCCGTTGCGCCTTGATAAACGGTGTGATCACATCAATTTGCGCGGCGCTTCCCAAATAGCCAATATGCAAGGCCGTCAGCGCTCCTGATGGCAGGAGGTGGTCACATTCAGATAACAGCGCTGCCATATCCTCTGGCGGCATAATGAGCCGGTGTGTGGTGCCAAAACCAGGATGAGCAGCCATTGTCACCGTATCAATGGCCCCAAGCTGAAAGCCTGCCCCCTGATAAAGAGGTTTGGCGGCTTGCTGGCCGACAACACCATGTAAGACATCAGATTGGATTGATAAAATCATAGAAAGACGCTTGTCAAAAAGGGAGTAAACTTTTCCAAATAAGGCAAAACCTATCCTATTTTGTCAAAAACTACACGCCATTTGATTGATATTTTATCCGATTTGTGCTTTAAAGCGGCTCAAAGTAGGAAATTATCCAGACATATATCGGAGGATAAGCTCATGGGTAAGGCACGGCCTTTATCACCCCACCTTCAAGTTTATCGCTTGCCATTGCCAGCTGTGATGTCAATCACACATCGTATGACAGGCGTGATTCTCGCTTCAGGAACCATTTTGCTAACAGCATGGCTTGTGGCGTTAGCCTACGGCCCGCAGAGCTTTGCTTTTGCTATGATGGTTGTGGGGCACCCGTTGGGTCAGCTTGTTCTTTTCGGTTATTCAGCCGCTCTCTTCTATCACATGTGTAATGGCATACGTCATCTCAACTGGGATAGAGGCCAAGGGCTGGAAATTGAACAGGTCTATCGGTCTGGTAAGATTACCATTGCGGTCGCCCTTATCCTCACAGCCGCCCTTTGGGCAGCGTTATATTCCATCATATAAAGCAGCAAGTGGAGTAGCAGATGAAACAGACACACTCAATGCAAACCCCTCTTGCTCGCGTTCGTGGGCTAGGCTCTGCCAAATCAGGCTTGTCTCATTGGTGGCATCAGAGATTAACCGCCATCGCCATGGTGCCAATCATGGTTGCCTCGCTCATTTTGGTCGCTCAAATTGGTATGCTTGATTACCAAGGCGCCATTGATTTGATGGCCAATCCACTAGCCGCCACATTGTTACTGTTATTGGTGCTAGTTGGGTTTTTCCATGCCGCCTTAGGCTTGCAGGTTGTCATCGAAGATTATGTGAGCAATGAAGGCGCGAGAATGGGCCTTATCATTACGGTAAAAATGATCAGTTTTGCACTGGCCGTTTTATCAATTGTCTCTATTTTAAAAGTTGCGCTCTAGGTCTTAAATCAGACTGAGTGTGGGGTCCGGCTAACGCATAGTATTAGAAATAAGGGGTTCTCTTATGAGCGCATATGAAATCACAGACCATCATTATGATGTTGTAGTTGTAGGGGCTGGTGGCGCAGGTTTGCGGGCGACACTGGGTATGGCAACATCTGGTTTGCGGACTGCGTGTATCACCAAAGTCTTTCCGACTAGATCACACACTGTGGCCGCCCAAGGTGGGATTGGGGCCGCATTGAATAATATGGGTGAAGGCGATAATTGGCGCTTCCATATGTATGATACTGTCAAAGGCTCAGATTGGTTGGGTGACCAAGACGCGATTGAATATATGTGCCGGGAAGCGATTCCGTCAGTGATTGAATTGGAACATTTTGGTGTCCCATTCTCGCGCACCGAAGAAGGCAATATTTATCAGCGTCCATTTGGTGGTCACACATTGAACCATGGCCAATCAATGGCACGCCGCGCTTGTGCCGCCGCTGACCGTACCGGCCATGCGATTTTGCATACGCTTTATCAGCAATGTTTGCGTCACTCAGCAGAGTTTTTTGTCGAATATTATGCCATCGACCTCATTATGGATGATGATGGCAGCTGTCGTGGTATCCTTGCTTTGTCAATGGAAGATGGTTCTATCCACCGTTTCTTGGGTCAGCGCACGGTACTAGCCACTGGTGGTTATGGCCGCGTTTACTTCTCATGTACATCTGCCCATACCTGTACCGGTGATGGGAATGCCATGGCACTGCGCGCCGGCTTGCCTTTGCAAGATATGGAATTTGTCCAGTTCCACCCAACAGGTGTCTATGGCGCAGGGGTTCTGATTACGGAAGGGGCCCGCGGCGAAGGGGGGTATCTCACCAATTCAGAAGGCGAGCGTTTTATGGAACGCTATGCCCCAACAGCTAAAGATTTGGCCAGCCGCGATGTGGTGAGCCGCGCGATGACAATGGAAATCAATGAGGGGCGCGGTGTTGGTCCGAATAAGGATCATATCATGCTTCATCTAGAGCATATCGATCCTGCGACGTTGCATGAGCGCCTCCCTGGTATTACTGAGACAGCGAAGATTTTCTGTGGTGTTGACGTAACAAAAGAGCCGATCCCTGTCTTGCCAACAGTGCATTACAATATGGGTGGTATCCCGACTAATTACCACGGTGAAGTGTTGTCACCAACCAAGGATGACCCAAAGCGTGTCGCCCAAGGCCTTATGGCGATTGGCGAAGCAGCGTGTGTCTCTGTTCACGGGGCGAATCGCCTTGGTACAAACTCATTGCTTGATATTGTGGTCTTTGGTCGCGCTGCTGCACATCGCGCCGCTGACGTGCTAACACCAGGGGCAAAACATGCGCCTCTCACAGGTGATTCAACAGAGATGGCACTTGAGCGTTTGGATCGGGCACGCCATGCCAAGGGTGACATTCACGTGGGTGCTTTGCGCCTCGAAATGCAGCAGGCCATGCAGCGTTATGCCGCTGTCTTCCGGTCCGGCGAATCTTTGGCCGATGGTGTGAAGCAAATGGATGAAATCGCCGCACAGATCTCATCAGTTGGTATTACAGACCGATCACTCGTCTGGAACACGGATTTGATTGAATCACTCGAGCTTGAAAACCTCATGAGCCAAGCCTTGGTCACAATTCGCTCAGCCGAACAGCGCAAAGAATCACGTGGCGCTCATGCGCATGAAGATTTCACAGAGCGTGATGATGAGAATTGGATGAAACACACAGTGATGTGGCTCAATGATAAGAATGAATCAGAGACCATGTATACTGACGTGACAATGACGACATTGACCAATGAAGTTGAGCCCGTTCCCCCAGTGGCACGTGTCTATTAATCAGCTGAGAAGAAGGAAAGTAGGGCCATGGCACAATTTACTCTGCCGCAAAATTCAAAGCCGGTAAAAGGCGCACACCACCCGGCACCTGAAGGCGCGACAAATGTGAAAACCTTCCAGATTTATCGCTGGTCACCAGATGATGATAGCAATCCCCGTCTTGATACATTTGAGGTGGATATGGATAGCTGTGGTCCGATGGTGCTGGATGCGTTGATCAAGATTAAAAATGAAGTTGATTCATCGGTGACCTTCCGCCGTTCATGCCGTGAAGGCATTTGCGGGTCATGCTCGATGAATATTGATGGTCGTAATACGCTGGCTTGTTTGAAATCGATTGAGGATGTCAAAGGTGATGTGGCGATTTATCCGTTGCCGCATATGCCTGTGGTTAAGGATTTGGTGCCTGATCTTAGCCATGCTTATGCGCAGCTCACCTCTATCCAGCCTTGGTTAAAGTCTGAGACACCTGCCCCAGAAGGCAAAGAGCGTAAGCAGTCTCCGGAAGAGCGCGCAGAATTAGATGGCTTGTGGGAATGTGTGCTGTGCTTCAGCTGCACAACATCTTGCCCATCTTACTGGTGGAATGGTGACCGCTATTTAGGCCCTGCTGTTTTGTTGCAGGCTTATCGCTGGATTGCAGATACCCGTGATGAGCATACAGGCGAACGCTTGGATGCGTTGGAAGATCCGTTCCGTCTCTATCGTTGTCATACCATTATGAATTGTGCCCAGACATGTCCGAAGGGGTTGAACCCAGGTAAGGCGATCGGCGAGATTAAGAAATTAATGGTCGAACGTCAGGGTTAAGGTGGCTAGTCCCCTTACTGCCTATGACATGGCATGCGATACTGGCCAGATCCAAGCGGATTCTGGCCAGCGTCATATGATGACGCAATTAGAGGCATTATATCATCGCCTACTAGCCTCAAGTCAAAAACCATCTCTTTGGCAGAAAGTAACTGGTCACAAGCCGCCAGCGCCACAGGGCCTGTATATGTATGGCGGTGTGGGACGTGGCAAAACCATGCTGATGGATTTGTTCTATCAAGCGCTCCCAGCAGGCAGGGCGAAACGCCTCCATTTCCATGATTTTATGGTCGAAGCCCATGATGTGATGACATCTTGTCGTCAAAAAGGCGGGGATGATCCTGTCGCAGAGGCGGCAAGCTTGCTCGCCTCTGGTCCAAAGATTTTGTGTTTTGACGAGATGGAAGTGCGTGATATCGCAGATGCGATGATCCTCAAACGCCTCTTTGACGCGTTATTCGCCACAGGAATCACGGTTGTGGCGACCTCAAACCGTCATCCAGATGAGCTGTATTTAAATGGTCTTCATCGTGACCGTTTCCTCCCCTTTATCGACCAGTTAAAACAGGCCTGTCAGGTTGAAGAAATTGCAAAGGGCCAGGATTGGCGGACGCGGTTGCTTGCAGAGATGCCGCGCTGGTTTGTCCCGCATGATGATCGGACAGCCAGTGATATGCGCCATTATTTCATGCGTCTTGCGGCGGGTGAAGCATGCGAAGCCGTCACTTTAAAAGTAGCAGGCCGCGCTGTGATATTTCCCGATGTTGCGAGTAATATTGCCTTTTGTGACTTCGCTGATTTATGTGCGGTGCCACTTGCTGCGCGTGATTATATCGCTGTGGCAGACCGATTCTCTGGTTTGTTTATGACGAATGTGCCTATCCTTGATGATGCTTTGCAAAATGAGGCACGTCGCTTCATGTGGTTGGTTGATGCGCTTTATGATAGAGGCCGGTTTTTCGTCGCGAGTGCTGAGGCGGATATGACAAAGCTTTATACAGGGCGCCAATGGGCCTTTGAGTTTGATAGAACCCTATCGCGCCTATCCGAAATGACCCGTCTCGATCTGACCAAAACGACCTAATTTATCTTGATTTCCACGGGCTATTGGCGTAAAAGTGCGGCAACTTGTCCTATCCGCCAATTTATTGGCTTACTGAGGTATTCTCGCCTCACCGGATTTCATTTAGGGGGAAATCATGGCACGTAATAAAATCGCACTCATCGGTTCAGGCAATATTGGCGGCACATTGGCGCTTTTGGCTGGCTTAAAAGAAATGGGTGATGTTGTTCTGTTTGATATTGCAGAAGGTATTCCACAAGGCAAAGCGCTTGATATTGCCCAAGCAAGTCCTATTGAAGGCTTTAATGCCGATGTATCTGGTGCCAATGATTACAGCGCCTTGAAAGATGCTGATGTTGTGATTGTAACAGCTGGTGTCGCTCGTAAGCCTGGCATGAGCCGTGATGACTTGGTCGAGATTAACACAAATGTGATGAAGCAAGTGGGCGCGGGCATTAAAGATAATTGCCCAAATGCCTTTGTGATTTGTATCACGAACCCGCTTGACGCGATGGTTGGTGTCTTGCAGCGTGCATCTGGTTTACCAACAAATAAAGTTGTTGGCATGGCTGGTGTGCTTGATTCGGCCCGCTTCCGTTATTTCTTGGCTGAAGAATTTAATGTCTCAGTTCAAGATGTCACAGCGTTTGTTCTTGGTGGTCATGGCGATACAATGGTGCCATTGGTGCGCTATTCCACAGTGGCCGGCATCCCAGTGCCAGATTTGATTGCGATGGGCTGGTCAACACAAGAGAAGATTGACGAGATTGTACAACGCACAAGAGACGGCGGCGCTGAGATTGTGGGCTTGCTTAAGACAGGCTCAGCCTTCTACGCTCCAGCCTCATCTGCGATTGAGATGGCAGAAGCCTATTTGAAAGATAAAAAGCGTGTCTTGCCATGTGCTGCTTATGTTGATGGCGCCTATGGGCTAGATGGCATGTATGTTGGTGTGCCAACCGTTCTTGGTGCCAATGGTGTCGAACGTGTTGTTGAAATTAACTTGAATGAGGAAGAACAAGCCATGTTTGATCATTCAGTTAATGCCGTGAAGACATTGAACGAAATTACAGGACGGGTCGAATAGACCCGTTTTTTTTTGGCGTATCTGCCAGTGAACGCGTTATAGACTTTCGTGAAAAGTAGGGTGAAAAAATGAATATTCATGAGCATCAGGCCAAAGCCTTATTGGCTGAGTACGGCGTGAATGTCGCTAAAGGGATTGCGGCCTTTTCTGTTGATGAAGCTGTCAAAGCAGCTGAAACATTGGGCGGACCTGTTTATGTGGTCAAAGCACAGATTCATGCTGGTGGCCGCGGTAAAGCCGGCGGTGTTAAGGTTGTAAAATCAATCGATGATGTGCGCCGTGAAGCTGAAACAATGCTTGGCATGACATTGGTCACGCATCAAACAGGCCCAGCCGGCAAAGAGGTTCAGCGCCTTTATATCGAAGATGGCTGTGATATTGGTACAGAATTATATCTATCTATGTTGGTTGATAGAGCCACATCACAAGTGACCATCATCGCCTCAACAGAAGGCGGTATGGATATTGAAGAAGTGGCAGCCTCGACACCAGAGAAAATCCTCACATTATCAATCGACCCTGCGACTGGCATGATGCCGCATCATATTCGTCGTATCGCTAATGATTTGGGTCTAAGCGGTGATACCGCGAAAAAGGCTGGCCCGTTCTTAAAAGGTATCTATCGTGCCTTTTGTGAAAAAGATGCTGCCATGATTGAAATTAACCCGCTTGTTGTCACAGGTGATGGTGATCTCATCGCGCTTGATGCCAAAATCGGGTTTGATGATAACGCCTTGTTCCGTCATGCCGATATTATGGAGCTTCGCGATTTAACAGAAGAAGATCCAGCCGAGATTAGAGCGTCTGAATTTGATCTAAACTATATCAAATTGGATGGTGATATTGGCTGTATGGTTAATGGCGCAGGGTTGGCGATGGCAACCATGGATATCATCAAGCTAGAAGGTGGCGAGCCTGCTAACTTCCTTGATGTTGGTGGCGGCGCGACCAAAGAGAAAGTCACAGAGGCCTTTAAGATCATTTTGTCAGATGACAATGTGAAAGGGATCTTAGTGAATATTTTTGGCGGCATCATGCGGTGCGATATCATTGCCGATGGTGTGGTCAGTGCCGCGCGTGATCTTGGCTTAACAAAGCCACTTGTGGTGCGTCTCGAAGGGACGAATGTCGAAGAAGGTAAAGCCATTATGGCAGGCTCAGGTCTTGCCATTATTCCAGCAGATGATCTAGCAGATGCTGCGAAGAAGATTGTTGCTGCGGTGAAGGGGGCCTAAGCTTATGTCAGTATTAGTGAATAAGAACACACGTGTTATCTGCCAGGGCTTTACAGGCGCACAAGGCACATTCCACTCTGAGCAGGCAATTGCCTATGGCACCAACATGGTTGGCGGTGTCACACCAGGCAAAGGTGGTCAGACACATTTGGGTCTGCCAGTCTTTAACACTGTGGCAGATGCCAGAGCCGCCACGGATGCGAATGCCTCTGTCATTTATGTACCGCCACCTTTTGCGGCAGATTCTATTCTTGAAGCCATTGAAGCAGGCATTGAGCTAATCGTTTGTATCACAGAAGGTATTCCTGTGATGGATATGGTTGCGGTAAAGCGTGCGCTTGAAGGGTCACAAAGCCGCCTGATCGGGCCAAACTGCCCTGGTATCATCACACCAGGTGAATGTAAGATTGGGATTATGCCAGGCCATATTCACCAAGCTGGTAAGATTGGTATCGTGTCACGTTCTGGCACATTGACCTATGAAGCTGTGGCACAAACAACAGCGGCTGGTCTTGGTCAATCAACCTGTATCGGTATTGGTGGTGACCCTGTGAATGGCACGAACTTTATTGATTGCCTTGATCTGTTCTTGAATGATGATCAAACAGAAGCCATTGTGATGATTGGTGAAATTGGTGGCTCCGCCGAAGAAGAAGCGGCAGCGTACTATGCAGCTCATGCCAAGAAGAAGCCAATTGCAGGCTTTATTGCAGGGCAAACAGCGCCTCCTGGTCGTCGCATGGGTCATGCTGGTGCGATTGTGGCAGGTGGCAGCGGTGCCGCCTCTGATAAAATCGACGCCATGTCACAAGCTGGCTTTGTGATGGCCTCATCACCGGCTGATTTGGGGAATGCGATTCAAAAGGCAATTGCCTCTTTCGCATCTTAAAAAACCCGAAGCAACGAGAATTGGCTCATCTTAGTAATTGCGCTAAGGTGAGCTAGCGACCCTGAAGCGATAATATAATAGCAAGCACATTGGGTAACACACATGGATAACAGCTTCCTTTATGGTGCCAACGCCACTTTTATCTCTGAAATGCATAAAGCATGGTCAGATAACCCCAATAATGTCGATGCCGAATGGGCGGACTATTTCGCCACTCTAGGCACACTCGCCATCGAAGAAGAGTATCGCCCGAGCTGGGGGAAAGCGCCATCACAGGTGGTTGGTGCTCATGATCCTGATGCCTCAATTAAAGCTGTCGCGAAAGGGATTGCTGGCAATCGTGACCTGATTGCGGGCGATGTCCGCTCTGCGACCTTGGATTCGTTGCGGGCGATAATGTTGATTCGTGCGTATCGTATCAGAGGTCATTTGCTGGCTGAGCTTGACCCGTTAGGTTTGCAAGAAAAAGAAATTCACCCAGAACTTGATCCAGCGACCTATGGCTTTACCGAAGCTGATTATGATCGCCCTATCTTCATCAATTATGTTTTGGGTTTAGAAATTGCTACATTGAACGAAATCCTTGCGATTTTGCGCGAGACATATTGTTCAACAATTGGCGTCGAATTTATGCATATTCAGGATCCTGCCCAAAAAGCATGGATTCAAGAGCGAATCGAAGCGATTCATAATCGCACAGAATTCACAGATAGAGGCAAGGTTGCGATCTTTGAAAAGCTCGTCCATGCTGAGAATTTTGAGAAATTCCTCCATAAGAAATATGTTGGCACAAAGCGTTTTGGCCTTGATGGCGGTGAAGCGATTATTCCCGCATTGGAGCAAATCCTGAAGCGTGGCGGTCAGCTTGGCTTGAAAGAAGTTGTCATTGGGATGGCACATCGCGGCCGCTTGAATGTGCTAAATAATGTGATGCGCAAGCCGTTCCGTGCGATTACATCTGAATTTTTGGGGAACCTTGCCAATCCGGAAGAAGCAGGTGGCTCTGGCGATGTGAAATATCATATGGGGGCTTCATCAGACCGGAATTTTGATGAGAATGACATCCATCTCTCATTGGCACCGAATCCCTCTCATCTAGAAATCGTTGACCCTGTTGTGATCGGCCGTGTCCGTGCCAAACAGGAACAGCGTGATGATGTTGAAAGACGTGAAGTGGTTGGTATTTTGCTGCATGGTGATGCGGCATTTGCGGGTCAGGGTGTTGTCGCTGAGACCTTTGCCTTTTCGGCATTGCGTGGCTATCGCACAGGCGGGACCATCCATATCATCGTAAATAACCAAATCGGTTTTACCACAAGCCCGCATTATTCACGCTCATCTCCTTATCCCACAGATGTCGCAAAGATGGTCATGGCGCCAATCTTGCATGTGAATGGTGATGATGCAGAGGCTGTGGTGCATGCCGCGCGTATTGCGACTGAATTCCGCCAGACCTTTGGTGTTGATGTGGTGCTTGATATCTTCTGTTATCGCCGTTTCGGGCATAATGAGGGCGATGAGCCGTCATTCACACAGCCCCAAATGTACAAGAAGATTGCGACACAGCCGTCAGTTCGTGAGATTTATGGCAACCGGTTGGTGCAAGAAAATATCTTATCGCAGGATCAGCTTCAATCCATCATTGATGAGCATAATGCGCATCTTGATGAAGAGTTTGAAATTGGCGCGACCTATAAGCCGAATAAAGCTGATTGGCTTGAAGGCCAGTGGTCAGGCTTGCAAGTGGCAACAGGTGAGCGTCGCCAAGGTGATACCGCTGTCTCGCTTGATATGTTGCGCAAGATTGGCGATGTCATTACCACCGTACCAGACGGTGTGACGATTCATTCCAAGCTAAAGCGTGTGATTGAGGCTCGTCAGAAAGCTATCTCTTCAGGTGCGGGTCTGGATTGGGCAACGGCTGAGCATTTGGCTTTTGGCTCATTATTGCTTGAGGGTAATCCTGTGCGCCTATCAGGCCAGGATTCATGCCGTGGTACCTTTTCACAACGCCATGCTGTCTTTGTCGATCAGGTGAATGAGACACGTCATACACCTTTGATGACCTTGTCAGATGATCAGGGGGCATTTGAGGTCATTGACTCACCGCTCTCAGAGGCCTCTGTGATGGGGTTTGAATATGGTTTTGCACAAGCTGAACCAAATGCCTTGGTTATGTGGGAAGCGCAATTTGGTGATTTCGCCAATGGCGCGCAGGTGGTTGTTGACCAGTTTATTTCTTCTGGTGAAGCAAAATGGCTGCGGATGAATGGCTTGGTTCTGTTGCTGCCTCATGGCTATGAAGGTCAAGGACCAGAGCATTCCTCTGCGCGTCTCGAACGGTATTTGCAGCTTTGCGCCGAAGATAATATGCAAGTCGTCAATTGCACAACACCAGCAAACTACTTCCATGTATTGCGCCGCCAGGTGAGGCGTGATTTCAGAAAGCCTCTTGTTGTGATGACACCAAAATCTCTATTGCGTCATAAGGGCTGTGTCTCTGATCTGGCAGATATGGGACCAGGCACGTCATTCCACCGGATTTTGGATGAGGTGAATGCAAGCGTTGTGGATAAGGGCGTATCACGCATCGTGATTTGTTCGGGCAAGGTCTATTATGATTTGGAAGCAGCACGTGATGAGCAACAGCGCCATGATGTGAAATTGCTACGTGCGGAACAGCTCTATCCTTTCCCACGTAAAAGCTTGGCAAAAATTCTCGCACAAACACCAAAAGCAGAGGTCGTCTGGTGTCAGGAAGAGCCTATGAATATGGGTAGCTGGCATTTTGTGAGAGATGACATTGAAGCAGCCATGGCAGATGCCTCAATGACAGCGACACGCCCGCATTATGCTGGTCGGGCAGCCGCAGCTTCACCTGCCACAGGGTCATTATCACGCCATAATCGGGAACAAGAACAATTAGTAAAGGATGCGCTTGGCGCATCATCATAGGACGTCTAGTCTTAAGGGGAACGGGCGAAAGGAATATAGCATGGCTATCGAAATCAAAGTGCCAACATTAGGTGAATCTGTTGTGGAAGCAACGGTGGCTCGGTGGATGAAACAGGCAGGAGACGCTGTTGCAGCAGATGAGCCTGTGGTAGAGCTTGAAACGGATAAGGTGACTCTTGAAGTCCCCGCCCCTGCCAATGGCACGCTTAGTGATCTTGTCGCATCAGAAGGCGCCACAGTTGAAGTAGGCGCCTTGCTTGCCATGATGGAAGAAGGGGCAGCGCCTGCGAAAACTGATGCAGCGCCGGCGAAAGCTGCCGCTGCACCGGCCGCCGCTACGCCGGCACCGGCCGCGCCTGCTAAGCCAGCCCCAGCAGCGCCCGTCGCAGCAGCTGCAACACAACACACCTTATCACCAGCTGTGCGTCGTTTGGTGGAAGAGAATAACCTCAACCCTGCTGCTATCCCAGCGACAGGTAAAGAGGGGCGTTTGACGAAGGCCGATGTCCAAGATGCGATTGCCAAGGGTATTGGTAAAGCCGCCTCACCAGCAGCGCCAGCAGCAGTTCAGCCGCGTACAGATGATGTACGCGAAGAGCGTGTCCCAATGTCACGTCTACGCCGTATTATCGCACAGCGCTTGAAAGAGGCCCAAAATACAGCAGCCATGCTCACCACCTTTAACGAGGTAGATATGTCTGCGCTCATGGCATTGCGTGCGGAATATAAAGAAGATTTCGAAAAGAACCATGGCGCGCGCCTTGGCTTTATGGGGATGTTTGTCAAAGCAGCAATCACAGCCTTGCAAGAATTCCCAGCCGTCAATGCCGAGATTCATGGTGATGATATCATCTATAAGAATTTCTATAATATTGGTGTTGCCGTAGGCACACCGCAAGGTTTGGTCGTGCCTGTCTTGAAAGATGCACAAGATATGTCTCTTTCAACAGTGGAAAAGACGATTGCTGATTTTGGCATCAGAGCGCGCGATGGCAAACTTGGTCCGGCTGATATGATGAATGGCACTTTCACCATTTCAAATGGCGGGGTTTATGGCTCATTGATGTCGACACCAATTATCAACCCACCACAATCAGCGATTTTGGGCATGCATAAGATTCAAAAGCGCCCTGTGGCCGTGGGTGATAAGGTTGAAATTCGCCCAATGATGTATTTGGCGCTTTCTTATGATCACCGCATCATTGATGGCAGAGAGGCCGTATCCTTCCTCGTCCGCATTAAGGAATCAATCGAAGATCCACGCCGCTTACTATTAGGAGTATAAGCCCATGTCTCAGTTTGACCTGATTGTCATTGGTGGTGGCCCTGGTGGCTATGTTGCGGCGATTCGTGCCTCTCAATTGGGCATGAAAGTGGCGCTTGTCGATAAAAGAGAGACTTTGGGTGGTACTTGCCTGAATGTCGGTTGTATCCCGTCAAAAGCGTTGCTTCATAGCTCAGAGAAATATGAGGCGGCCGCTGGTGGTCATCTTGCTGACCTTGGTGTTAAGGTTGGCAAGGTCTCGCTTGATCTGGATGCCATGATGGCATCAAAGGATAAGATTGTCTCATCTTTGACAGGCGGCATTGATTTGCTGTTCATGAAAAATAAAATCAAGCGCCTCACAGGGACAGCCCGGATTTCTGCACAAGGGGAAGTGACTGTCTCAGATGGCCCAGATGCGGGTACCTATCAAGCTGATAAAATCCTGATTGCGTCTGGTTCAGAGCCGGCCTCTCTTCCAGGTATTGAGATTGACGAGAATAAGATCGTCTCTTCAACAGGTGCCTTGTCACTGCCAAAGGTTCCCAAGAAACTTGTCGTGATTGGTGCTGGCTATATTGGCCTAGAGATGGGGACAGTTTGGTCTCGTCTTGGTGCTGAGGTTGAGGTGATTGAATTCTTGCCACGCATTCTGCCAGGCATGGATCAAGAAGTGGCGAGCAAATTCAAAACGCTATTGGAAAAGCAAGGGATCAACTTCCAGCTTTCAACAGCCGTGAAATCCGCGAAGAGCTCTGCCAAAGGGGTGACTTTGCGCGTCGCTGATGCTGATGGCGGGAATGAGCGAGAGATTAGCTGTGATATTGCGCTTGTCTCTGTGGGCCGAAAGCCTGCCACAGCGGCCCTTGGTTTAGATGAGTTAGGTGTCGCTTTGACAGATCGCGGTCAGATTGCTGTTGATGAAGATTTCGAAACCAATATTGAAGGTATTTTTGCCATTGGTGATGTGATTGAAGGGCCAATGCTTGCCCATAAGGCTGAAGAAGATGGCGTTGCCGCAGTGGAAATCATGGCAGGTCATGCAGGCCATGTCGATTATGATGCCGTTCCAGGAATTGTGTATACAGCCCCTGAAATTGCGACATTAGGTAAGACAGAAGAAGCGCTAAAAGAAGCCGGCATCTCTTACAATAAAGGTGTGTTTCCTTTCCTAGCGAATAGCCGTGCGAAAGCGACCGGCCATACAGACGGGTTTGTGAAGATTCTAGCAGATGCCACAACGGACAAAGTGCTTGGTGTTCATATTATTGGACATGAAGCTGGCACATTGATTCATGAGTGTGCCGCAGCTATGGCCTTTGGCGCGTCATCTGAGGATATTGCACGGACATGTCACGGGCATCCAACGATGAATGAAGCGATTAAAGAGGCGGCCCTTGCCGTTGATAAGCGGGCCATTCATATCTAATCTGCCCCGCTTTATAGGAATGATAGAATAAGCCTGCGTCATAGCAGGCTTATTTTTTGGCTCGGGGATGGGTTTGTTGATGCACATCGGTAAGCCTAGCCGAATCAATATGTGTATAAAGCTGTGTTGTGGATAGGCTGGCATGGCCTAGTAATTGTTGGATGGCACGCAAATCTCCACCCCCTGCCAGAAGTGAGGTCGCAAAGGCATGGCGCAAGGCATGCGGCGTGGTGTGCGCCGGCAGATTTGCCATGAGGCGCAATTCTTCCAGCAATCTCTGCACCGCGCGCGGCCCTAAGGCATTTCCTCTTATTGAGACAAATAGCGGATCTGTGCCTTGTTGATCAAAGGGACACACATCATGATAGAGATGGATGGTTTGGGTAATCACAGGCAAGAGAGGCACATCACGGCTCTTGCCGCCTTTGCCAGTGATTCGTAGCCAGTCAGATAGCGGTAATTGGCCAGCTGTCAGAGATAATGCTTCTGATAATCGTAAACCAGCCCCATATAAGAGCAATAATAGCGCGGTATCTCTTTGCGTGACCCAAGGATCTTGGTCTTTTTTTGCAAGTGCCGAGAGTAAGGCTTCAGCTTGTGCGCCTGAGACGGCTTTTGGCAGCGGCTTGTGACCGCGCGGTGCTTTCATCCAGCTGATATCTGGTAGGCTGACCCCTTCATGCTTTAAGCCATAGCGATAATAAGACCGCAAAGAAGAGACACGCCTTGCAATTGTTGTCTTGGCGAGCCCTTTTTGCTGAAGTGCGGCTAAATAGTGGCGAAAGAGCGCCCTATCAGGTGTGGCGATATCGCCCTGCCGTGCCGTGATGAAGCCGCAGTAATCTTCGAAATCGCGTTGATAGGCTTGCAAGGTATTTTCAGGATAGCGTCGTTCCGCCTGCAGCCATAAAAGCCATGCCGTTTGCCAATTTGTCATGACGCTTCTATTAAAGATAACAGGCACACCCCAACCATCTCAGCTAAATGAATCAGCAAGGTACGCCCCTTATCTGCCTCAAAACTATCTGGACGTCTTCCTGCTAGCACAAGGGCAGAGCCACGGATTGGCGGCTCCAATTGATCAGGTAGTTTCATAATTGCCATACTAGCTGTGGGACAAGAAAACAGCCCAGAGCCTTTATCAGGGGGTGGCCCCATATAGATCGTATCAGCATGGCATAAGGCTGTGATCTCATCTTCTGGTAGAACTAAAAACCCAAGCTGCTCCGCTTCGGCAAGCGCGGTTTCTGCTGGCATGATGAGGCGTGAGCCGGCCAATCCAAAAATCAGCGGCAATTCCTCATCAACCATCTGCGCAAAGCCTTGCAGATTGTTGCAAGCCAGAAATCCGAGCGTGGCAAGGTGAAGTTCTTGCCAATGCAGCATATTTTCCGCTGCAACACTCAATAGAGAATGCGTCTCAGCCTCGGCCTTACGGGCATCATCACGGGCGCGTTGGGCGATGCGATCTGTTACATTGATCACATTATCGGTGCTGTTAGGCGCTCCTAGCGAGATCTGGTGTTCGCGCAAGAAACGCTGATTCTCAGACAGGAAATTGGGATGAGCCGCTAAAAACGATAAGACATCATCTTTTGTTACGCTCATAGCGGCCTCTCCCCAGAGTAGTGTGTTTGATCACATGCTAGCAGGCGGTCTACAGGATTGACTGGCCGGTTTTCTGCCAATCAGACAAGAAGGCGGCAAGACCATTATCTGTAAGAGGGTGATGATACATCTTATCTAAGATGGCTGGCGGTAATGTAACCACATCAGCGCCAAGCAGAGCCGCATCAACCACATGTTGCGGGCCTCTGGCAGATGCCACAAGAACCTCTGTATCGAAATCGTAATTATCATATAATGTGATGATCTCTTGGATGAGATTCATACCATCTTGACCCAAATCATCGAGGCGTCCGACGAAAGGTGAAATAAAGGCTGCGCCAGCTTTCGCTGCGAGCAAGGCTTGGGCCGCCGAGAAACATAAGGTGACATTCACCATAATACCTTGGTCTGATAATGTTTTACAAACCTTCAAGCCATCCACTGTCAAAGGCACTTTCACAGCGACATTATCAGCGAGATCAGCCAGCTTTAAGCCTTCTTTTAACATAGTGTCATAATCAGTGGCTGTGACCTCTGCGCTAACAGGGCCAGGAATTTCAGCGCAAATCTCTTTGATAGTCGCAAGAATATCATCGCTGGATTTGGCGATCAGTGACGGGTTTGTGGTGACCCCATCAACCATGCCTGTCGGAGCGAGACGACGGATTTCAGAGATATCTGCGGTATCGAGAAAAATTTTCATTATCTTTTGCCTTTGCTGCTTGCGCCCAGTATCACAGGGACACATTATAAGTGCTTTGAATACGCCAAAAATACGCCCTTGAGTTAGGACTGGCAAGCGCAAATGATAGAGGTGAAAGAACCAGATGACAGCCGATAGCCAGATGCATAAGCAACAGAAAATCATTCAGGTTGCTGTGCCGCTCCCAGTCAGAGGAGAGAGGCTATTATGCTATGACTATCTCGCAGGGCCAGCAGCTGACAGCCCTATTGGGACGATTATACATGTGCCACTTGGTAGCCGGCTCGTTTGGGGTTTGGTCATGGGGCATGGCAGCTCAGATGATGTGCCATCACCGCGCTTAAAAGAGGTGGCGGCTCTGGCTGATAGCCCGCCTCTGACAGACGCGCATCTCCGCTTTTTAAAAGCAGTGGCAAATTGGACAATGGCGCCGTTTGGCATGGTGATGCGGATGATGCTGTCAACGCCCTCTGCCTTTCAGCCCCCTGCGACAGACACCATCTATCATGTGGGGCAGCGTGCTGATGATAAAAAGCTGACACCCAAAAGACAGCGGATTTGGTCATTTCTGGAAGCGAATCCGCCCTTGCCAGCCAAGGAGCTAGCCCAAGAGACAGGGACATCGCCAGCCATTGTGAAAGCGATGGCGAAAGCAGGCTTGTTGGAAAGCTATGAGGTGCCAAAACAAGCCATAATTGCCCAGCCGAACCCTGATCATAAGCCTGTGACGTTAACGGCGGCTCAGCAAGAGGTAGTCGACGGCATTCGAGGTCATTTATTGTCTGGCTATAGCGCGCATCTTCTCGATGGGGTGACAGGTTCCGGTAAAACAGAAGTATATTTTGAATTGGTGGCAGATCAGATCAAGGCTGGTAAGCAGCTCATGATCCTATTGCCAGAAATTGCCCTAACAGCGGCATGGCAATCCCGCTTTGAAGCGCGGTTCGGTGTCAAACCTGTGATTTGGCACTCCTCTATCTCACCCGCCAAAAGACGTCATATTTGGCGCGCTTGCCTCGCAGGTGAGCCGATGGTGGTCGTGGGCGCGCGTTCTGCTTTATTTCTGCCCTTTACGTCTCTGGGTCTGATTATCATTGATGAAGAACATGAAGCCGCCTTCAAACAAGAAGATATGGTGTTTTATCATGCGAGGGACATGGCGGTGCAACGGGCCTTTATTGAAGAGGTGCCAGTGATTCTTGCGACCGCTACACCGTCTTTAGAGAGCTGGGTCAATGCCGGGCAAGGGACAAATGGCGGTCAACCAAAACGCTATCATCACTGGCAATTATCTGACCGACATGGCGGGGCGCGCTTGCCACAAATAGAAATGGTTGATTTGAAAAGAGATAAACCAGCCGCGGGGAAATGGCTCTCAGCCTATCTGGTTGAGGCGCTGCAAGAGACACTCGCAGCTGGCAAGCAAAGTTTGCTCTATCTAAATCGGCGTGGGTATGCCCCTTTATCAATTTGCGAATCATGTGGGGCAAAGGCCACATGCCAAGCCTGTGATAGCTGGCTTGTGACGCACCGCCTCTCTGGGGCACGCCAATGTCATCATTGCGGGTTTCGCACGCCCTTGCGCCCACCGGCTGAGGATCAGTGTGATGAGTGTGGGGCAACAGGACAGATGCGCGCCTATGGGCCTGGGGTAGAGCGCTTGGCAGAAGAGGTCGGGCATCTCTTTCCAGAGGCGCGCTATTGCGTATTTTCTTCTGATACGATGGCTCGACCTGAGATCGCAGCTGAAATGTTGCGGGCGATTACCGATGGCGAGGTTGATATTATCATTGGCACACAAATGGCCGCAAAAGGTCATCATTTCCCGAATCTGACGCTGGTTGGCGTGATCGATGCTGATTTGGGACTGGCGGGTGGTGATTTGCGAGCAGCTGAGCGCACCTATCAAATTTTATCGCAAGCCGCGGGTCGGGCAGGACGCACCAGCACAGATGGTCGCGCGTTACTTCAAAGTTACGAGCCTGATAATGCTGTCTTTAAAGCACTCGCATCAGGTGACCGTGATCAGTTCCTTGCGCTTGAGACAGAGTTACGGGAACAGGCAGAAATGCCGCCTTTCTCACGCCTCGCAGCCCTGATTTTGCATGGCCCCGATGAAAGCCAGCTATTGCAAGTCGCCAAAGCCATGGCAGAGGCAAAACCGCAGTTTCAGCAAGTTGATATTTGGGGCCCAACGCCTGCCCCCATCGCCCGCATCAGAGGGCGTCACCGAATCCGGTTTTTAATAAGGTCGCCGAAAAAGGTGAATTTACAACATATTCTTCATGAGTGGACCGCAGAGGTTAGGATTCCGAGCCAGATTCATTTGCAGATCGACATCGATCCTTATTCTTTTCTCTGACAATGTGACGCAGATCACATTTTGCTGTGATTCTAAGCCCCTTCTGACTTGCCTTTCACAACATCCTGTGATAGTTCACCCACAGCAGATCAGACATCTATAGTATAATCACCATAGAAAAGCGCTGATAAGAGCGGGTTGTGGGGCCTGGAATCGCTGGGCAGCACGCATAGAAGAGGGAAGCAGAAGTTGAGTTCCGTAACAACAGGTCTGGCAGCCAGATACGCTGGCGCCCTTTATGAATTAGCAAGCGAAGCCGATGCGATCGATGCCGTACTTGCTGATTTCGATGCCACTGCCAAAATGATTGAATCAAGCGATGATCTAGGCCGCCTTATTACCTCACCGGTATTAGGTCGCCAGGAACAAACAGCTGCGATGACAGCTGTGCTTGAAAAAGCAGGGGCCAATCCTTTGACTGTCAAATTTATTGGTGCTGTCGCGCAGAATGGTCGTCTGTTCGCGCTTGAACGCATCATGCAGAATTTTGCTGAGCTAGTCGCCAAGAAGCGCGGCCAGATTTCAGCCGAAATCGTATCAGCTGTGGCGCTTGATGATGAGCGTCAAAAGTTGGTGCAAGACACCGTTGCCAAGATTGCTGGCAGCGATAAATTATCTCTTTCGATGCGTGTAGACCCATCCTTAATCGGTGGTCTTGTTGTGCGCATTGGTTCCCGTATGATTGATACGTCAATCAAAACGAAACTCAACCGGCTTGAAGCCGCCATGAAGGGTGTTGCGTGATGGATATCCGTGCAGCTGAAATTTCTGCGATTCTCAAGGACCAAATTGCCAATTTCGGCTCTGAAGCCGAAGTGGCTGAGGTAGGTCGTGTTCTATCTGTAGGTGACGGTATTGCCCGCGTCTATGGTCTCGATAATGTTCAGGCCGGTGAAATGGTCGAATTTGACGGCGGCATCAAAGGGATGGCGCTGAACCTAGAAACTGACAATGTCGGTATCGTTATCTTTGGTGATGACCGTGGTATTCGCGAAGGCGATGTCGTGCGTCGTACAGCATCGATTGTGGATACACCTGTTGGTAAAGGTCTGCTAGGCCGCGTTGTTGACGCGCTTGGTAACCCTATCGATGGCAAAGGTCCATTGGAAGATGTGACACGCACACGTGTTGAAGTGAAAGCCCCTGGTATTATGCCTCGTCAGTCAGTGCATGAGCCAATGCAGACAGGCCTAAAAGCGATTGACGCTTTGGTGCCAATCGGTCGTGGCCAGCGTGAATTGATTATTGGTGACCGCCAAACAGGTAAGACAGCGATTGCGCTTGATACTTTCATCAACCAGAAAGCTGTGAATGACGCAGCCGGCGGCGATGATAGCAAGAAGTTGTTCTGTATCTTTGTTGCGGTTGGCCAGAAGCGTTCAACAGTGGCACAGATTGTGCGTGCGCTAGAAGAAAATGGCGCAATGGAATATTCAATCGTTGTGGCAGCCACAGCGTCAGATCCAGCACCAATGCAGTTCTTGGCGCCTTATACAGCCGCGGCAATGGGTGAATATTTCCGCGATAATGGCATGCACGCCCTTGTGGTATATGATGATTTGTCAAAGCAAGCTGTGGCCTATCGTCAGATGTCACTATTGCTTCGTCGTCCTCCGGGCCGTGAAGCGTATCCTGGTGACGTATTCTACTTGCACTCACGCCTTCTTGAGCGTGCGGCGAAATTGAATGCTGATAATGGCTCAGGTTCATTGACAGCTTTGCCAGTGATTGAAACGCAAGCGGGTGACTTGTCAGCCTATATTCCAACAAACGTGATTTCGATTACAGATGGTCAGATCTTCCTAGAAACTGAACTATTCTACAAAGGTATCCGTCCGGCTGTGAATACAGGTTTGTCAGTGTCTCGTGTGGGATCTGCTGCGCAGATTAAAGCGATGAAGCAGGTGGCTGGTTCAATTAAGCTTGAGCTTGCCCAGTATCGTGAAATGGCGGCCTTCGCGCAGTTCGCGTCAGACATGGATGCGTCAACACGTCAATTGCTAGAGCGTGGTGCTCGTTTGACAGAATTGCTCAAGCAGCCACAATATTCACCATTGACTGTTGAAGAGCAGGTTGTCGTTATCTTCGCTGGTGTGAAGGGCTATCTTGATAAGATTGCTGTAGCAGACGTTGGTCGTTTCGAAGCTGGCTTGATGGAGCATATCCACAGCGCTGGTCAGGACATCCTAAAGTCTATCCGTGAAGAGCAGAAACTGTCAGACGAAACTGAAGCAAAGCTACGTGCTGAAATCGAAGCTTTCGCTAAGAGCTTCGCATAAGTCAGACGCTAGGCAGGAGAGACTTCGATGCCAAATTTGAAGGACCTGAAAACGCGTATTGATAGCGTTAAGTCCACGCAGAAAATTACATCTGCTATGAAGCTCGTCGCAGCTGCCAAGCTGCGCCGTGCTCAGGAAATGGCAGAGGCGTCACGTCCGTATTCAACAAGCATGAATGACGTTATCGCGTCATTGGCGGCAAAATCTGATGCCTCATCAGCGCCGGCACTTCTCGTCGGTCGCCCAGAGGTGAAGACACATCTTCTTGTGATTGTCTCAGCTGACAAAGGCCTGTGTGGTGGCTTTAATGCCTTTATCACACGCGCCGCCCGTCAGGTGATCGCAGAAAAAGAAGCAGCTGGCCAAAAGGTGCTTGTCTATATTGTAGGGCGTAAATCAGCTGATGCGCTAGGCTCTGAGATTGCTGATAAGACATTTGCACGCGTTGAAGGTGTTCAAGGCACAAATGTTGAATTTGGTGACGCAGAATCAATCGCTCAGAAGATGATTGATGGCTTTGAAGCAGGCAGCTTTGATGCTGTATCAATGCTGTACAACAAATTTGTTTCTGTCATTAAGCAGGATGTGACACATCAGTCACTTATCCCTGCTGAGGTGGGAGAGGCCGAAGATGATACAGCTGATGCCGGTGCTGTCGCCTCTTATGAATATGAGCCAGATGAAGAAGAAATCTTGAAGTCTTTATTGCCGCGCAATGTGGCAACACAGGTCTTCAGTGCGCTTCTTGAGTCATCAGCCTCAGAGCTTGCCGCTCGTATGACAGCAATGGATAATGCGACAAGAAATGCTGGCGATATGATTGATCGCCTCACTCTTGTCTATAACAGAACAAGACAGGCCAACATCACTAAGGAATTGATTGAAATCATTTCTGGTGCGGAAGCGCTGTAAATTATAACGAATGTAAACCAAAGCCCGGAGTAAAAGACCCATGGCAAAAAATGCAGTTGGAAAAATCTCTCAGGTCATCGGCGCGGTTGTCGATGTGGAATTTGATGGGAATATCCCTGATATCCTGAACGCCCTTGAAGTTGACAATAACGGTCAGCGCTTGGTGCTTGAAGTCGCTCAGCATTTGGGTGAATCAACTGTCCGTACCATCGCGATGGACTCAACAGAAGGTCTTGTTCGCGGCACAGATGCTGTTGACACAGGTGCCCCAATTACAGTGCCAGTTGGCCCTGAAACATTGGGTCGTATCTTGAACGTGATCGGTGAGCCGGTTGATGAGCGTGAGCCAGTAAAGGCCAAAGCAGCTTATCCCATTCACCGTGCTGCGCCTGAATATGTTGACCAGTCAACTGAATCTGAAATTCTTGTGACAGGCATTAAGGTGATTGACCTTCTCGCGCCTTACGCAAAGGGTGGTAAGATTGGCCTGTTTGGCGGTGCCGGTGTTGGTAAGACAGTGACAATTATGGAACTGATTAACAACGTGGCGAAAGCTCATGGTGGTTACTCAGTATTTGCCGGTGTTGGTGAACGTACACGTGAAGGTAATGACTTGTTCCATGAAATGGTGGAATCAGGCGTTATTAAGACAGATGGCGAAGGCTCAAAGGCTGCGCTTGTTTATGGTCAGATGAACGAACCTCCAGGTGCGCGTGCGCGTGTGGCTTTGACAGGTTTGACATTGGCGGAATATTTCCGTGATGAAGAAGGCCAGGACGTGTTGTTCTTCGTTGATAACATCTTCCGCTTCACACAGGCCGGTTCAGAAGTGTCAGCCCTTCTTGGTCGTATCCCATCAGCTGTGGGTTACCAGCCAACATTGGCAACAGATATGGGTGCGCTTCAAGAACGTATTACATCAACCAATAAGGGTTCTATTACATCTGTTCAGGCGATTTATGTGCCTGCCGATGACTTGACTGACCCTGCACCAGCTGCGTCATTTGCCCACCTTGATGCGACAACAGTGTTGTCACGTCAGATTGCGGAATTGGGTATTTACCCAGCGGTTGACCCACTTGATTCAACATCACGTATGCTTGACCCACGTATCATTGGTGATGAGCATTATGGTGTTGCTCGTCAGGTGCAAGAAGTGCTTCAGCAATATAAGTCATTGCAGGATATTATCGCGATTTTGGGCATGGATGAATTGTCAGAAGAAGATAAGTTGGTCGTGGCTCGTGCACGTAAAATCCAGCGTTTCTTGTCACAGCCATTCCACGTTGCTGAAGTCTTTACAGGCACACCTGGTGTGTTGGTATCTTTGGAAGATACAATTAAAGCCTTTAAAGCAATCGTTGAAGGTGACTATGACCACTTGCCAGAAGCTGCGTTCTACATGGTTGGTACCATTGAAGAAGCCGTTGAAAAGGGCAAGAAGATGGCTGCTGAGGCTGCTTAACGCAGCCCCAGCTTTCAAGGAGCATTCAGGTTATGGCTGAAACAACACAATTTGAACTTGTGACACCAGCACGTGTCCTCGTCCAGCAGGATGTCGAAATGGTAACAATCCCAGGCTCTGAAGGGCTATTTGGCGTGTTACCTCGCCATGCCCCTGTCTTGGCGAACCTGAAGCAAGGGCGTGTTGATATTTATGAAAATGGCGCTGTTACATCGAGCTTTATGATTGATGGGGGGCTTGCAGACGTAACAGGCGAGAAGGTTGTTATTCTGGCACAGCGCGCAGAAGACCTAAATAAAGTCTCAGCCGAAGAGCTATCAGCAAGAGCCGCAAATGCCTCAGAAGCAGAGGCAGCGTTCTTATCAGCTGTTTCAGACGCCATCGCATAAGTGATAAAACAGATACCAAAAAACCCGCTTTTAAGCGGGTTTTTTAATGGCTGAAATCTGGTTGGTAGTTCAATTAGCTTTGTGGTGTCAGGTGCGAAGCAAAGGCTGTCATAATGGTTGTATAGACATCTTTTTTAAACGGCACCGCTAGTTCAATCAGCTCCTCGGCGCTCATCCACTGCCATTTCTCAAATTCAGGCTCTTCAGTGGCAATATTGATATCATCATCAGACCCTGTGTAGCGTAATACCACCCATTTTTGTGCCTGGCCTTTATATTTCCCATGCCACAAACGATTAGCGAGCGGCTCTGGAATATCATAATTCAGCCACTCTGAATATTCATCTAGCCATTCTGCCTTGTTTGTCCCAATCTCTTCGGCCATTTCCCGAAAACAGGCTTGCTTGGTATCTTCCCCCTCATCAATGCCACCTTGCGGCATTTGCCAGGCTTCGGCTTTGTTATCAATGCGTTTGCCAGCGAAAATGAGGCCGTCTTGATTCACAAGACAAATACCAACACAGGGCCGATAAGGACGTTCCTCATAGGGTTGCATCTGTATCTATCCTTACTTTGTGTCTAGTGTGCCGAAAATGCGCAAGCCTTGTAGCAAGTCAATCGCGCGGGCAAGTTGGAAATCAATTTTTGTGATATCTTGCGGCTCATCTGGTGCACTTTCTTCTCCTTCCGCATCTTCGGCAGAGGAATCTAGGGCACCGCGTAAATCCTCTTCACGGTAGGCACCATCAATTTTTTCAATCCGTGCCAATTCCACTTCAATATCAGGTGAAACCCCTTTGGCTTGAATAGAAACGCCAGACGGTGTGTAATAGCGCGCTGTGGTGAGGCGAATAGCACCATGACCTGGCATAGGAATGATGGTCTGTACTGAGCCCTTGCCGAAGGAGCGTGTTCCCATCAAAATAGCACGCTTATGGTCTTTAAGGGCGCCAGCGACAATCTCTGAAGCAGAGGCAGACCCAGAATTAATCAAGACGACGACAGGCATACCTCTTGTGATATCACCAGGGCGCGCATAGGCATGCGATGTTTGTCCATCTTCGCGCCCCCTTGTTGATACGATTTCTCCTTCCTCAAGGAAGGCATCAGCCACGGAAATAGCTTCGGTAAGCAAGCCGCCAGGATTATTGCGCAAATCAATAATAAACCCTGCTAGCTCTTCACCCTTTTCAGACACAATCTCATCAACGGCATTCATCAAGCCAGGCGTTGTCTGCTCAGAGAAGGTTGTGAGGCGGATATAGCCAACATCTTCATAAATCTCATGACGGACTGAGCGAATTTTAATTTCATCGCGGATGATCGTGACATCAAACGGTTCAGCCTGACCACGCTGAACGCTAATTTTTACTTCAGAGCCAATGGGACCACGCAAGCGTTCAACGGCCTCTGACAAAGTCATGCCCAAAATCGTATCACCATCCACAGCGATGATAAAATCCTCTGGTTGCAGCCCTGCCTCAGCGGCTGGTGTATCATCTATCGGAGAGACGACTTTGACAAACCCCTTATCCATGGTCACTTCAATACCAAGACCACCAAAGCGGCCCTTGGTTTGGACCTGCATTTTCTCGAAATTATCATCTGGCAGATATGATGAATGAGGGTCTAATGAGGTAAGCATGCCATTAATGGCCGCCTCAATAAGTTCTTTATCCGTTTTTTCTTCTACATATTCGCCGCGCACACGCTCAAATACATCACCAAATAGTGATAGTTGACGATAGGCATCTTCATTGGTTTGTGCCACAGCACCTTGCTGGGTTGGCATATTAAGGCCCATGACACTTGCAATAGCGACAACAAATGTTGCCCGTAGAAGTAAGCGATATTTTGGAGTCAGTGAGCGCATAAATCTTACCTATAAAAATCAGTGCCAGACAGGTATCACCATCATGCCTGTCTTGGGTTAGTTGAGCAAGCTTTTCCCTGTCATTTCCTCAGGCTGGCTGATGCCAAGGAGTGCACATAATGTTGGCGCCAGATCTGCCAACACCCCATTGGAAAGCCGTGCTGCCTTAGCGCCGCCAACCAGAATAACAGGGACAAGGTTGGTTGTATGGGCGGTATGCGGGCTTGCTGCGTCATAATCCCACATCACCTCGCAATTACCATGGTCTGCTGTGACAATCATGGCGCCGCCTTTGGCTTCGACTGCCGCACGTAATTGTCCTACCGCCGCATCAACCGTTTCTACTGCCTGCCGGGCTGCTGCGATATCACCAGTATGGCCGACCATATCAGGATTAGCAAAATTGATGATGATAAGATCATGTGTCTCATCTCGCACCGCGGCAAGGGCGGCGCCAAGCACATCATCGGCACTCATTTCTGGTTGCAGATCATAGGTTGCCACCTTAGGAGACGGCACAACGAGCCTGTCTTCTTGTCCAAAGGCCACCTCATTCCCGCCATTAAAGAAATAGGTAACATGCGGATATTTCTCTGTCTCTGCCAGACGTAATTGGCGTAAGCCTGCCTCAGCTACAACCTCGCCTAACCCTTGTGACAAATCTTGGGGGCCGAATAAATAGGCAGGGGCCGAGGTGGGTGAAAAGACAGGTGTCATGCTAAGAAGCGGGCCAAGATCTGGAACATCTGCCTTCGGGATCCCAACCTCAGCAGGGTCTAGAAAGGCGGTAAAGATTTGCCGCGCCCTATCAACGCGGAAATTACTCATAAAGATGCCATCGCCATCCGCCATACCGTGATAGCCGTTGATAATTGTTGCTTGGATAAATTCATCACCCTCGCCAGCCTCATAGGCCTGTGTAATGGCCTCTGGCACAGAGGCGGCTTGCCGGACCCCAACAGCCTTTACCATCGCATCAAATGCCGCTTTTGTGCGTTCCCATCTTTTATCACGGTCCATAGCATAATAGCGGCCGATAACAGTCCCGATTGTTACGGGCTGGTCAAGCTGGCTGGCAAAGGCCTCCCATTCGCTCAGGGCCAAGCGGGGCAGGGTGTCTCTGCCATCGGTATAGAGGTGGAGGACCACGTCAATTCCCGCTTGTTGTAGGATCTTTATCATCGCTCTTTGGTGGTCTGTATGCGCATGAACCCCGCCGCGTGAGAATAGACCAATCAGATGGGCTTTGCCCCCTGTTTTGCGAAGCGCTGTTATAAAGTCAGACAGCGCTGGGATATCTTGAAACACACCAGAGGCGATGGCGTCATGGATGCGCGGCAAATCCTGCATCACCACACGGCCTGCCCCAATATTCATATGACCCACCTCTGAATTGCCAGGTTGACCATCTGGCAGCCCTACAGCTGGCCCTGAGGCATCGAGAGTGGCATGAGGGTAGGAGGCTAGCAGCTCATCAAAAATAGGGGTGTTGGCTGATGATACGGCATTCGTATCGCTGGCTGGTGCAAGGCCCCACCCATCCATAATGGTAAGAATTACAGGTTTAAAACCCATGATGACCTCTCATTCGTCAATGTACGTCTCTAAGATACTGTTAGGCGCGATGATAAGGATGATTGGCTAATATCATCTCCGCGCGATAGAGCTGTTCGGCGAGCATGGCCCGGAATAGCATATGCGGCCACGTTGCCGTGCCAAAGGATAAGGTCTTATCGGCACGGTCTAAGAGCGCTTGGCTATGCCCATCCGCGCCGCCAATAGCAAAATAACAGGCTGCCACCCCTGTTTGTTTGAACTCATCTAACATATTGGCTAGCGCAGGTGAGCTGATATCGCGCCCATGAGGGTCCATCGCAATCAACTTCGCGGAACGTGGGGCCTTTTGGGAAAATGCCCCTAATAATTTATCGCCTTCATCTTGTTGGCGAGCCAGGCCAGCTGGCAGCCGGCTTTCATATTCGATTAACTCCCCTTTTTTGGGGAGGCGCGATAACCAGTCTTGCGTCAGCTGTTGTAACGGCCCTTTTTTGGCACGGCCAATTGCCAAAATACCAAGCTGCATGGCCGCCCTCTAACCTAGCTAACAGTCACAACCTCATCAGAGGCATCTGTTGCCCACATCCGCTCTAGCCCATAGAATTCTCTGACTTCGGGGCGGAAGAGATGGACGATGACATCAATCGCATCGATCACGATCCAGTCACCTTGTGACTTGCCTTCGCGCCCCAGAATAGCCGCGCCTGATTTTTTTAGCTTTTCTTCTAGATGATCAGACATGGCCGAGATCTGGCGGGCTGATGTGCCGCTCGCGATAACCATATAATCAGCGATTGATGATTTCCCTGCAAGAGGGATCGTGGTGATATCCAGGCCTTTGTCATTATCTAGTGACTGCAGCACCACATCTTTGATCTGGTCGGCACTGGGCTGCGTTTGTGTCGTGCGAATTTTCGTATCTCCTATCAAAATTAGCACATCGATAGCTATAGACTATAGCAAAGGCGATGGCGGGGCAATCATTAAGCACTGAACAGGCAAGGAGGCCAGTTGGTCGTGGCCCGGATGGCTGTGGCAGAGGTGGCATCTTGAAAATGACAATTAATATGAAACTGACCTGTTTTCCCAAGAGTAGCTGCTTGGCGGCGGCGATGGCGATATAGATGCGCCCCTTGTGAGGCCAGTGCCTGATAAAAGCTGCCGGGGCGACGCGCGATAAAGGTGTCACATAGGCGCACAAAGTCTTTTGCACGATACCATTGCGGCAGTTGGACCAGATTATCGGTTCCCATGATCCAAATGAAATGAGTGCCTTTGAAGCGTTGACGCAGCAGCCTCACACTATCATAGCTACGCCTTGTGCCCCACTGCGCCTCACACGCTTTGACCTTGATAAAGGGCAGGGTCGCTGTCATCTCTTTTGCAGTGGCAAGACGCTGGTGAAAGTGAGCCATTCCGGTTGTTGTCTTGAGGGGGTTCTGCGGATTGACGAGCCACCACACCTCATCAAGCTTGGCATGCTGTTTCGCCAATTTTGAAAGCGCAATATGTCCGGCATGAGCCGGATTAAACGAACCGCCTAGCACCCCAATGCGCCTTCCATGACGCCGCGGCATCATCGGCATGATAGGCATAAGCGGGCTATGGGTGGCCTGATGGTTACGGACGGGTATGACCATCACCCTGCACAACATATTTAAAGCTTGTTAATTGGGCCGCACCGACGGGGCCTCTGGCATGTAATTTGCCAGTGGCAATACCGATTTCTGCCCCCATGCCAAATTCTCCACCATCGGCAAATTGGGTAGAGGCATTTGCCATTACAATTGCCGAATCAATTTCATTACAGAAACGAGCGATTAATGCCGCATCAGAGGTAATCACCGCCTCTGTATGGCCAGAGCTATATTGTTTGATATGCGCAATGGCATCATCTGCGTCAGCCACAATCTTCACAGATAAGATAGCATCAAGATATTCAGTTGCCCAATCTTCCTCTGTCGCTTCTGTCATATCTGGCACAAGGCGGCAGGCCTCTGGACAGCCACGTAACGCGCAGCCGGCCTCTGTTAGTGCGGCAGCGATCACGGGCAAGAAATCTGCGGCAATCGCCCGATCAAGCAAGAGGGTTTCTGTTGCCCCGCAAATACCCGTACGACGCATTTTCGCATTGAGGAGTATTTTCGTCGCTGTCTCACAGTCAGCGCCCTGTGCCACATAGCTATGACAAATACCTTCTAAATGCGCAAAGACAGGAACGCGGGCTTCATTTTGAACCCGTGCGACCAAGGACTTGCCGCCGCGCGGGACAATCACATCAATTTCGCCAACAGCTGTTAACATCGCGCCGACAGCTTCTCTATCTGTGGTGCCAACGAGCTGTACCGCATCAGCTGGTAACCCAGCCTCTTGCAACCCGTGGCGCATAGCGTCACCCAAAATAGCACTGGTATGGGCCGAATCGCTACCGCCGCGTAGGATCGCAGCATTGCCTGATTTGATGCATAATCCCGCCGCATCAACTGTCACATTTGGGCGTGATTCATAAATGATTCCAATCACACCTAGGGCCGTTGACTGACGGCTAATGGCCAAGCCACTGGGCACTGTCCAGCTTGCCAAGGTTGCACCAAGCGGATCAGGCAGGTCCGCAATGGCATCAAGCCCATCGGCCATCGCCGCAATGCGAGCGCTATCAAGTGTCAGGCGGTCAATAAAAGCCGCACTTAGCCCTCTGTCTGTCCCGGCGCTAATATCGTGACGATTCGCGTCTAAGATCGCCGCTTCCTGAGCCCGAATATGTGATGCCGCCGCCCGTAATGCGGCTTGTCTTGCGCTATGTTCAGACATGCCAAGGGTGCTTTGTGCATCTTTGGCGCCTTTTGCTAACTCAGAAATATAATCACTATGGTTCATCGGTTTCTCATCTTCATATGCTATCGACCTGCAAAGCGGCATCAGCTTCTATCAGTCTTTTGTCGTTCAGCGCCATTCATCAAAACAATGTCATCAGCATGGACCAATTCAGCGCGCCCCTCATAGCCAATGATCGATTCAAAATCGGTACTTTTTTGTCCCATTAATTGTATCGCTTCTTGATGCGCGTAGCCAGCAAGCCCTCTGGCTAAGACAACACCCTCTTGGTCAGCAATGTCAATCAGGTCACCTCTATCAAATTGGCCTGAGACATGTGTCACACCTGCTGGTAGGAGTGATTTGCCGCCGCGCAGCGCGCCAACAGCACCACTGTCAATCATCACCTGACCTTCAGTTTCTAGCGCTGATAGGATCCAATTTTTTCGTGCCGTACTAGGGGCTAGTTTGGCTGTGAAAAGGGACGCTTGTGCCCCTTGCGACAAAGCAGATAAGGGGGCGGTTGTTTGGCCATCACAAATGATCATCGCGACACCTGAGGTGGTAGCAATGCGGGCTGCGGCTAATTTCGTAGCCATGCCGCCTGAGGCAAAGTCAGAATTGGCTGACCCCCCCATCTGCAAAACCTCATCTGTGATCTCATCAATCACAGGGATATGACGCGCATCATCATGCTGGCGCGGATTCTTATGATAGAGGCCATCAATATCAGATAACAGAATCAAGACATCAGCTGACATCATAGCAGCGACGCGGGCCGCAAGCCGGTCATTATCACCAAAGCGAATCTCATAGGTGGTGATAGTGTCATTCTCATTGACCACAGGTACCACGCCATAATCGAGTAATCGTTGCATTGTGGCACGAGCATTGAGATGCCGACGTCTGGTCTCAGTATCTTCTGGCGCCAACAAAATTTGAGCCGCTTTGATATTGTGCGGGCGTAAGGCCTCCATCCAGGCTTGTGCCAACTGGATCTGACCTGTGGCAGCGGCTGCTTGTTTTTCATCTAATTTGATGCGGCCTGTTGGCATGCCAAGGCTATCACGCCCTAAGGCAATAGACCCAGATGAGACCAAAATCACCTGTTTACCAGCTTGTTTTAACGCTGCAACATCAGCGGCAAGTCCTGCCATCCAGTCCGTCTGCAAACCTGTTTTGGGGTCAAATAATAACGCTGAGCCGATTTTGATGACAACGCGTTCTGCCTTGGTCAAAAGCGTATGAGCGGCGCTATCTGAAGAGGCGTGATTAAGGGCTCCACGGTTCATCTTCTCGTCCCTCTGCCAATTCTGCCTCTATGTCATCTGTGATGATGCCATAAAGGGCTCGCAAGACATCTGTGACACCAGCGCCTGTCACTGATGACATTTGCATGACTGAATGGGCCCCTTCCGCCCCCAACGCCTCTTTCACATCTTCGATATAATCAGCGGGTGCGGCATCAGCCTTTGACAGCACAATCACCTCTTTTTTCGCGGCAAGTCCCTCATCATAAGCCGCCAGCTCATCGCGGATGATATGATAGGCTTCGATAGGATCTGACTGGGTGCAATCAATCAAATGGAGCAACACACGGCAGCGTTCCACATGACCTAAGAAGCGATGCCCGATGCCTGCCCCTTCATGCGCGCCGCGAATCAATCCTGGAATATCGGCAATAACAAATTCATGCCCATCCACACCCACAACACCGAGGTTAGGGTGAAGGGTGGTAAAAGGATAATCTGCGATTTTAGGGCGTGCGGCTGATACCGCGCTCAAGAAGGTCGATTTACCCGCATTTGGTAGACCCAATAGACCGGCATCAGCGATCAGCTTGAGCCGCAGCCATACCCAAAATTCAGTGCCAGAGGTGCCTGGTTGTGATTTACGAGGCGCGCGATTCGTTGATGATTTAAAAAAGGCATTACCTTTGCCACCCAAGCCACCGCGCGCAAGCACAAATTCTTGCCCCTCTTCGGTGAGGTCAGCCAGAATCGTATGGCCATCTTCGGTGAGGATTTGGGTGCCGACAGGCAGGCGCATTTCAATATCTTCACCAGAGAGGCCTGCGCGGTTTTGGCCGGCGCCAGGGCGTCCAGATGGCGCTTTGAAATGCTGTTGATAACGATAATCAATCAACGTATTTAGGCCGCCCACACAGCGCGCGATCACATTGCCGCCGCGGCCGCCATCACCGCCATCAGGACCCCCAAAAGGCACGTGAGCTTCGCGGCGGAATGAGACAGCACCTGGGCCACCATTGCCTGAGCGGATAAAAATTTTGGCCTGATCAAGGAACTTCATAAAACCAGCAATCCTTTTTGTGGGGCTATTGTGAAAGCCCCCAATAAAAAAGGGAACAACTTTTTAGCTATTCCCTCTCTCACATCTATGGTGCGTTATCAGCGTATCGTCTGACTATTCAGCAGCCTCTGCATCAGCAACAACATTCACGAACATTTTGCCGCCAGATTTTTGCTTAAACGCCACCTTGCCTTCAACAAGAGCGAATAATGTATGGTCTTTACCCATACCGATATTTTTACCCGGATGGTATTTTGTGCCACGCTGACGGATGATGATGTTACCTGGGATAACCTGCTCACCACCAAATTTCTTAACGCCAAGGCGACGACCAGCTGAGTCGCGACCGTTTCTGGAACTACCACCTGCTTTTTTATGTGCCATCGGTTAGTCTCCTTATTTCTCTGCTTTTGCCTTTGGTGCAGCTTTCTTAGCTGCGGCTTTCTTTGTTGCCTTCTTAGCTGCTGGTGCAGCTTTCTTGGCAGCAGCTTTCTTCGCGGCTGGCTTCTTACCATCGGCAAGGATGTCAGTGATCTTCAACAATGTGAGGTCCTGACGGTGACCTTGTGTGCGACGGTGGTTCTTACGACGCTTGCGACGGAAGATGATGATTTTAGGACCACGTGTCTGTTCAACAACTTCAGCTGCGACAGATGCGCCTTCAACAAGGGGTGCCCCGATTTGAACTTTTTCGCCATCGACAAGCATCATGACATTATCAAGCTGAATGCTTGCGCCTGCTTCACCTTCAATGCGCTCAACGAGGATTTTATCATCCTTGGCAACGCGATATTGCTTACCGCCTGTTTTCACCACTGCATACATGGCGACACCTCAATCTATCTCTTGCTGCCTAATATCTATCGCCTATCGCGCTAATATTGGCATTGTTGTAAATCTGGTTACAATAATCAGCCTTATGCTTCATTTTATCACATCAGCGCGGGGTTGCGCGCTTCATAGGGATGCGATCAAAATGACGGCTCATTCTGATTGTCAGCGGAATATACCGTCCGAATTACCAGTGTCAAGTAAAAGCCTGACCTCATCATGGTGAAAAATCAGGCTTTTACCACTATTTTTGGCTTAGCCGCCTGGAAAAAAGCGATGTTTGCGTGGATCATAGGGCTCTTGCCCCATCTCTAAATGCAGCTTTTCCCCCTTATAGGGATGCGCCTTTGCGACATCTTCATTTAACTCAACCCCCAGACCGGGCGCTGTGGGAAGCTGTAAATACCCCTCTTCTACAACAAAAGGCTTGATGAGCAAATCGGCGTGGAACCCGTCCATTTTTTCGATTGATTCGAGGATGAGGAAGTTGGGAATAGTGGCGGCAAGCTGAATATTGGCCGCTGCTACGAGTGGGCCACAATAAAGGTGAGGGGCAATCTGGCAGTAATGGGCTTGGGCTAAGGCCGCAATTTTCCGCCCTTCAAGCAGGCCACCTGCCCGGCCAAGATTCGGTTGCCAGATAGAGGCCGCCCCTGTGCTAGCTAGGCGCTGGAATTCATATAAGGTTGAAAGACGTTCGCCAGCTGAAATAGGGACAGAGCTGCGGTCTGCGACTTTGGCCATTTCTTCTGGCATATCTGGGGGGGTTGGTTCCTCAAACCATAGCGGGCTGTAAGGGGCGATAGCCTCTGCCATGCGAATCGCACCTGAGGGGCTAAATTGGCCATGCGTTCCAAATAGAATATCAACCTCTGTGCCCACTGCCTCTCTGATCAGGCGGCAAAAGGTGGCAGACCGCTCTAAGGCTTCAAGGTCTGGTTGGCGCGGATCATAAATGGTATATTGACCGGCTGGGTCACATTTGACGGCTGTGAAACCCTGTGTTTGCCAATAGGCCGCCTTTTCAGCAGCCCGGTAAGGGTCATCATAAAAGCGCCCCGGATCTTCGCCGGCATCTGGATAGAGATAGGTATATAAGCGGAGTCGCTCTTGGACGGCGCCCCCCATCAAATTATAGCAAGGCTGGTCAAGTGCTTTGCCAACAATATCCCACATCGCCATTTCAAGACCACTCATCACCCCTGCCATAGTGGCATCAGGGCGGTGTAAATAGCCTGCGCCATGCATTTTGCGGACAAATTGTTCAATCTGGAAAACAGATTGGCCTGCGAGATAGCGTTCAAACGAATCTGAGGCGAGCGCGACAATAAGGTCAGGCGCCATATGGCCGGCATAAATCTCACCATATCCATGAATGCCACAGCTGGTTGTGAGCTTCACAAAAATGAAATAACGCCCGCCATAACCGGGGGGTGGTGTGCCAACAACAAAACCTTCAAACGCCTCTAATTTCATGCGGGACTACTCCTTTTGTGTAGAGCTTGGAAAGGTAAGCAGGTGCTCGCCAGACTTCTGACTAGACCTCAATGATTAAAGAGGTGTATTTTGCCAAGAGGCAAGCAGGAAATCAGCTGCGCCATGAAAAAAGAGGACCAAACAATATGACACAGCTTTTCACCAAAGCGCTCGCATTTGCCAAAGCGCATATCATTCTATTCGGTTTTGCTAAATTTGCGGCCGGCCTTATCATTGGCTTTGGGTTGGGTGTGTATTTTCTGCCTATTCTGACCGCTGAAAAAGGATTGGATGATAGCCAGCTTGCGAGCTTGTCAACTTCGATTGAACGCACAGGCACTTTCACAAGAGATCTCGCAGATTCAGATGCCTTCCATTGGGGAGAAGGCGTCATTAATGTATCTGATAGCCAAATCTGGCTCGATGGTAAAATCGCTCCTGGCCCTGATTATCGTCTGTATCTCATCCCAGAATTTGTGGAGACAGAAGATGATTTTATCGCCATCAAGGATCAAGCGGTTGAAGTGGCTATGATCAAAGCGTTTGAGAATTTCGCTGTTGATGTGCCATCTCATATTAATGTGCAAGATTATCCCGCTCTGTTGATCTGGTGTGAAGCCTTTGGTGAATTTATCACTGCCGCGCGCCTCAGCGCGAAGTCATGAGCTAGCCACGCGCCTGTAAAATAGAGTGAGCGGCACGGCTGCCTGAGAGGAAGGCTGTCTCAAGCCGCGCTTTACCGAACCAATCACCAGCTAGCACAATGCCGGCATCTTTTGTAGCATGGGGCGCTGTGTTGTCGGCTGGTTGCGCCACCCGCGCATAGAGCCAGCGATGGGCAGAGCGATGGCTGATATCAAGCGTGACCTTTGTATGCTCTTCATAGGCGGCGATCAGGTGGGTGCAGACCTCCTCTGGTGACTTGTCTAATAGCGCGATAGATGCTTTTGGATCAGCTTGTATCGTCAATGCTGGCAGCTGATTATCTATGCCGCGTGCCTGTTCTAAACAAGCCCAGCCAATGGGCGTGGCATCACGCAGGATCGGATGGCTCACATCTGGGGCCTGTGCGAGGCCAAGCATCACAGTCCAACAGGGATCATAAGAAGCGCTTTGGGCTGTTTTGGCCAGATCTGGCGCCGCACTCTTAACCAATGTAGCCGCTTGTGGGGCGGGGGCAGTCACAACCACATGTTTCGCCTGATAAGAATGACCCGCCTCATCCTCCAACTGATAGATACCATTATGTGCGGTAAGAGAGATGATTTTCACCTCTTGTGTGACCGGCAGTGAGCCAGCCAAGCTTGTTGCGAAATCACGCATGGACGGTGTGCCAATATAGGTTGGTTTGTGATGGCATATATCCCATGAGGCGACAGCGCCTTTGGTTTTGGCATCTATGACAGCTGATTGGAAGTCACCATCAGCCGCGGTAAAAAATTGTGCCCCATGATTAAATAGATAGCCAGCGCTTCGTCTGGTGGCACAACGACCACCAATGCGCCGCCCCTTATCAAGTACATGCACAGATAGTCCAGCCGCTTGCAAGAGCTGTCCCGCACGGATGCCAGCGATGCCAGCCCCGATGATAATGACATCAAAAAGAATATCTGGCTCAGACAGGCTATCGCGGAATGGCGTGGTTTTGGTCATTGTCATTTGGTCCTCTCTAGCTTATGGCTATAGCCAGCTTAGATATGATAGGCAGTCCTATGCGTGATTTATTCGAAACAGAGCCGCCATTGGATGCGTCTCGGACGATGACGCTCTATGATGCGTTCTACCAGTCTCAATCTTTGCCGCTTCCCTCAGGGGCGGTTGATAAGATGCGCTATGTCGATAGGCTCACTGATTGTTTGAATGAGTGTGAGGGGCTTATACTTGATTCCTATGGCGTGATTGGATTGGGCTCTGCGCCGATTCCAGGCATTCAAGATTTTTTCAAACAACTCCAAGCGCATGATGTGCCATTTGTGATTTTGACGAATGGCGCTAGCAAGCCTGCAGAGGCGCGCGTGCCCGGCTATCAGGCATGGGACTTACCGATTGTCGCCTCTGATATTATTTCAAGCCGTGATGCCTGTTATCAACATCTCATGGCCTATCGCGAAACACACCCCAATAGTCGCATTACCTATCTCGGGGCAAATGTTCAGCCCTTTGACGATATTCCTGGTCTTATCTATGGAATGGCAGGTTGGGATGAGGCGGACCTGTATTGTTTTATGGGTGCGATTGGCTGGTCACACACTGATCAGGCGGCTCTGGAATCGGCACTGCAACGCAAATCAGCTGTGATTGTCACTGCAAACCCTGATGTATCAGCGCCGCAAGTCTCTGGCTTTTCCTATGAGCCTGGCTATTGGGCGATGCGTGCCAAGGCGCAGACAGGCTGTGATGTGGTGATGACAGGCAAACCCTATGGTGCCGCCTTTCAGCTCGCTGTGACACGCCTAGAAGCCAAAGCAGGGCGTCGCCTTGCTCTTTCTAAAATTGGAATGGTAGGTGATTCGCTTCATACTGATATTTTAGGGGCGAATAGCTTTGGGCTACGATCTATCCTCTTGCGATCTTTTGGTTTGATGAGTGGCTTTGATTGCCAAGAAATGACAAGGAAAATGCGGATTTATCCGTCTCTTGTCGCAGAGATAATCTAGGGCCTTATCTCGCCTAGCTGTAATCTAAAGTTATCTTTCCTCGTATCCAGTCCCATAGGAATGGGACAAATAGAAGGATAACATAAAGATGACAGGTAAAATCTTAATCACAGGGGCAGCAAAGCGGCTGGGAAGTTATCTTGCAACAGCCTGTATCGAAGATGGCTGGCACGTGGTGTTGCATTGTCATCATAGTACTGAGGCGGCTGCCTCTTTGGTAGCAAGTTGGCAAGATTGTTTTGGCAAAGCGGCTGTGAATGCTGAGATCATTACCGCTGATTTATCAGATCCTAGCCAATGTGATGGCCTGATTGCCAAGGCGACGGCAACCGGCCCTCTGACAGCTCTCATTAATTCGGCCTCGCAATTTACCTATGATGATGCATTTGATTTTACTGCGGCACAGGCTCAATCTCACTTGGCGGTGAATCTTGTCGCCCCTGCGGTGTTGATGCGTGATTTTGTTCAGCAATTACCCGCCGATAAGGTAGGCGCCATCATCAATATGCTTGATTCAAAATTATTTGGTCTGAATCCCGATTATTTTACCTATACTTTATCAAAGGCAGGTATGCAGTCTCTTGGGATGATGGCGGCCCAAGCCTATGCGCCGCACTGCCGTGTGAATGCCATTGCCCCAGGCATTACACTGCCCTCAGGTGGGCAAACAGACGCAGAGTTTCAGGCGGCACATCAACGTAATCCGCTAGGGCAAGGCGCCACAGTGCCAGAAATTGTCGCTGCCATGCGTCTTTTATTGACATCATCCTCTATGACAGGACATACCATTGTGCTGGATGGCGGGTCGCATTTGCACCCACCAGAGCGAGATGTCGCCTTTTTAGAAGATTAGGATTTGTTATGTCAGTGACTTCACCTACAAGACGCTTTTTCGTCAAAAAGATCGAGTTTGATTGTTCCATTGGCATTCATGATTTTGAACGTGCCGCAAAGCAACGTGTGCTTGTTGATATTGAGGTGAAGCTTGACCCTCATCAGGAACCGCGTGCTGACCGCATTGATGAAGCGCTTGATTATGATATGATCCGCGATTCTGTCCTTGCGATTGCCACAGCGAAACATTTTGATCTGCAGGAAACATTGGCACGCACTATCTTTGATAAGATGATGAGCCTTCCAACAGTGATTGAAGCCTGTGTGCGTACCTCAAAGCCTGATGTCTATCCTGATTGCGATGAAGTGGCTTATCAGCTGTCAAATATCAGCGATTAAGGGCTGTGATTCTGCTGGACCATTGTTAAGATGGGGTCAGCATGACAAATCAGATTTCGCAAATTGATGAATTTTACCATCAGCCAGAAGGGCGCATGGTGGCGCAGTTATTGCGGCCTAAATTAACCCCTCATATGACGCAAGGGGCAGGGCTGACACGTGCTGGATTTGGCTATCCCTTCGCTTTTATGCCCGCTACCGAACAGATGCCTGTGTTGGTCCCTGAAGAATGTGGGGCACTTGCTTATAATGGCGCAAGCGGAATTATCACTGCCTCTTGCCGATCTGATAGATGGCCGATTGCGAGTGAGATGCTCGATCATCTCACCATCTGTCATGGACTTGAATTTGTGCATAATGCAAGGGCTTGTCTCGAAGAGGCGCATCGCACCTTATGTGGGTCTGGGCAGTTGTTATTGATGGTGCCGCATCGCCGAAGTCTATGGGTGCGTTCAGATGAGACACCGCTTGGCCAGGGGAAACCATTCTCTCGTCGGCAAATCACCATGCTGCTCCATCAATCAGGCTTTGAGATCGCCTCTGTAAGACGTGCCTTATTTGTGCCGCCTGTGGGGTTAAAGTTGGGGCCAGGCTTTGCGGGCCTGATGGAAAAATATGGCCAAAATTGGTTTGGTATGTTTGGCGGTGTCATGATCATTACTGCTATAAAACAGATTTATGCCATGCATCCGCCAGCTCCGATGACACCTATCAAAGCGCTCTCTGGATGGTTGGGTGGCCAGATGGGTGATGTCCGCCCCCATCATAGTCCCCATGATGCCCCTGATAAGATGTCATAAGCCGCCACGAGACGAAGGCTGTATCGGGCTGGTCATAGCCGCAGAAATCTGGCACAAACAGCACAAGAGTAAGCCATAGAAAAAGTGATGTGACGTGTGATGACTGAGACACTAACATTAGATGCCTTGCGGCAAAAAATTGATGAGATTGATAATGAGCTTTTGACAAAATTGGCAGAGCGCCAAAATTTGTCACGTGCCATTGTCAAACAAAAGGTGTTGGGCTCAGATGTCTTCCGTCCTGACAGAGAGGCAAGCTTGTTGCGCAATTTGCAAGCCGGCCACCCTCATATTGGGGCAAAGCTTATTTTTGCGCTGTGGCGTCAGATTATCTCTGCGAGCATTGCTGAGCAGAAGCCTGATTATCTCATCCTTCATACAGACGAGACAGCGGCATTATCCCATGGTCATGCGGCTGGTTTCTTAAAGGAAAAGCAAGTGCCTCGTGCCGAAGAGGCGTTGTCTATGGTGGCTGATGGGCAAGCTGATTGTGCGATTATCACACAAGCAGACCTTGATAGTCTTGAATCTCATCTAGGCTCGTCATCACAGCTTTATATTGTGGCAAAATTACCCTTTGCGTCTGCAGAATCAGCCTCAATCACAGGATATATCATTGCGCGGAGCCTACCAGGGCCGTCAGGTGATGATGTTGTGGTTTATCGTGATAAGGCGGGGCAAGTTTGCCATCAGCAGGGCTATCCCAATGCAGAGTTTTTGCAGGATGCGTCAATCATTGGTATATATGCCACACCATTATCTTTTTAGTTAAGCAAAGGGTTTGCTTTATGGTTCAGCCATCACCCAAACAAGCTGTGCGCTCATTAGTATCTTATCGTCCTGCGCTCGGGAAACCAAAAGATGTGACGCCTATCCGCTTGTCTGCGAATGAAGGGGCGTTGGGCTGGTCACCACGGGTAGAGGCAGCTTTGCGTGATACAGCTTTTCGGTTAAACCATTATGGCCAACCGCAATCAGCCGATCTCCATGCCGCCATCGCTAAGCGCTATGGTTTAGAGGCAAACCGTATTCTGACCTCAAACGGGTCTGATGAATTAATTGGCCTCATTTGTCTGGCCTATTTAGAACCGGGCGATGAAGCCATCTATACGCAATATGGATTTTTGGTCTTTCCTCAAGCCACGACCATCGCTGGTGGTGTCCCAGTCAAAGTGGCAGATGAGGGGCTAACAGCCTCAGTTGATAATATATTAGCGGCTGTCACAGAGCGGACGAAAATCGTCTTTTTGGCTAATCCGAATAATCCGACAGGCACCATGATTTCTGAAGACGAGGTTAAGCGCTTGCACCAGGGCCTACCAGAGCATGTGATTTTGGTGTTGGATTGGGCTTATGCTGAATATGTGACAGGCGAGATGTCTTATGGGGCACGCATGGTTGAAACCGCTGAAAATGTCGTGATGTTCCGCACATTTTCAAAGATGCATGGGCTCGCGGCCCAACGATTAGGCTGGGGCTATTTTCCAGATGCTATCCGTGATGTGCTGGCGTCCATTCGGCCTCCTTTTTCAATCAATTCGGTAGCCGTGACATTGGGCATCGCTGCGATTGAGGATGAAGCCTTTCAACAGCAATCAATTGCACATAATCAAAAATGGATGGCCGCTTTGCCCACGCGTCTTGGCGCGATTGGCATTAACGTAATGCCATCTGTCACGAATTTTGTCCTCTTGCATTTTGATGGTCATAATGGCCCAGATTCCCAAACAGCATTAGCCTTCTTGGCTGAGCATAATATCTTGCTTCGCGATATGAACCCTTATGGTTTGAGTGATTATCTTCGGATGTCTGTTGGCACAGATGCAGAGATGGAAGAGGTGATAGCCCGCCTAACAGAGCTTATGATGCAAGGGTAAGCTGGGTCGCAAAGGATAAAATGATGGGTATATTTTACGAGAAAATAGCAGTGATTGGGGTCGGGCTGATTGGCGCATCCTTTGCGCTTGCGGCCCGTCAAAAACAGATATGTCATCAAATTGTCTGTTACGATGCTAGTGAAGAGGCGCGCGCTGAAGCCGCGGCGTTGCGCATTGGTGACAAGGTTGCCTCTGACCTCTCAGAGGCTGTTTCAGAGGCTGATTTGATCCTTTTGGCTGTGCCTGTCGGTGTGATGGGGCAGGTTGTCCAAGAGATAGCACCATTCCTGAAAGACGGCGCTGTTGTCACAGATACAGGCTCAACCAAAGCATCAGTGTTCAAAGATGTCATGCCTCATCTACCAGAGGGGTGTCACTTTATCGGTGGGCACCCCATGGCGGGGACGGAATTTTCTGGGCCATCTGCCGGGTTTCCAAGCCTTTTTGCCAATCGTTATTGGTTGCTAGTCCCTGAACAGGCGCCAGACCACGCTGTGACAACCCTGTCAGAGTGTCTATCGTCGCTCGGCGCCTCTGTCGAACAGATGGAAATGCGCTATCATGATAAGGTCGTGGCAATTACCTCTCATTTGCCGCATCTTATTGCTTATACCATTGTCGGCACAGCCACAGATTTAGAGAGCGACCTCAAAAATGATGTCATTCGATTCTCGGCTTCTGGGTTTCGTGACTTTACCAGAATTGCAGCCTCTGATCCTACGATGTGGCGTGACGTCTTTTTGAATAATGATGAGGCTGTGCTTGAAATGTTGCAGCGCTTTAACGAAGATCTGAGCTATTTGCAGCGTGCCATTCGCTGGCATGAGGGCGATAAATTATTTGATTTATTCTCTCGTACCCGCACCATCCGCAAATCAATTATTGATGCGGGCCAAGATTCTTAAAATAGCGCGGTGAAGAGACGGCTCGCACGCCGCCATTGATATTTCAGATATTCACGAGTCAGAAGGCGCCATTTCTGCCAACTCGTAAACCAGGCACTTTCACGCAGATCAGGTGGTATCACAGGATACGGAATGATGGTGATATCTGGCAAAGCCTGTTCAAACTCTAATAGGGCACGCGGCATATGATAATGCGCCGTGACAAGGATGATAGAGCTATGCTGTTTCTCATCAACCCATCGACGCGCGGCGCGCGCATTGCCTTTGGTGTCTTTGGCTATAAATTCTAACTCAATGCAGCAATTAAGATTGGCAATATCGGCTGATGATAAGCGATAGGATTGCGCAATGATCGGTTTGGTGATGCCAGAGCCAACCCCTGTTAATAGCAAGTCTGACATAGGGCTTTGCGACAAGAGGTCCAAGCCCGCATTGAGTCGTGCCTGCCCCCCTGTCAGGACAATGATACCATCAGCCTCTGGGGTCGTTTTTGTTTGTGTTGGCAAGGTGAGGACGAAATGCTGTACTAGGCTTATCGCAAAGCTAAGCGCGAGCAAGATTAAGACGAGCATCTGTGCCGTTACTTGCAGGCGCGCGGTCAATGTCGAATCAGTAGCTGGCATCAGAACCTTTTAGATAAAAACGGCGAGAACGTTCTGATATCATAACGAGATTTTCGCTTTTTGACAAAACCAACTAGCCAGCGGCGCTTTTGCAAAATATAGTTAAACCAACAGGATGTGGGAGTGTGGGTAAGCGCAAATGTTGCTGACTTGTGAAAATTGCGAGACCATTTTTCGGATTGAATCTGCCCAGCTAGCAACAGCTGGCCAGCAGGTGAGATGTTCGGTCTGTCATCATGTATGGGCCCCTGATATCGAAGAACGTACCAATCCTGAAAATGAGATTTTGCGTGAGTCATTATCTGTTTTGCGCAAACCGCTACTGATTTGTGCATTGGTAATTGCCACCTTTAGCTTGCTAAGTTTTAACCGCACCCTCATTACAGCTTATGTGCCGTCTCTTATCCCTGTGTTTGACGTGACGGGTCTGACAATCCGCCCGGATATCTCGAAATTAGAGGTGACTGATCTGAAGGCCAATTTCCTTGGGGATACGTTGCGTATCAGAGGGAATCTCAGCAATAAATCGGCATTGATGACACATGCGGCGCCATTGCAATTATCTATTTTGGATGAAGATGGTGTGGTGCTTCATAGCCAGCGTCTAACACCTGATGATGCCTTTATTCCCGCCGGCTCAGCAACAGAGTTCTTTATTCAGTTGACGATTGAAGATGCCACACAAGCAGAGATTCGGCTTGAACCTCTTGCGTTACGGCTAACTGCATCGCGCCCTTAATCACTCAGGCTATCTGGCACCTGTTCTTCGGCGAGCATCTCTTCGATTGATTTGCGGGGGCGGATAATGTGTGCGCTATCATCCATCACAAGACACTCAGCTGTCACCGGGCGCGTATTATAGCTTGATGACATCACGGCTCCATAGGCACCAGCATTAAAGACAGCCAATAATTCACCAGCTTGCATTTCTGGCATATCTTGGCCCTTCGCCAAATAGTCACCTGTCTCACAAACAGGCCCTACAATATCAGAGGTTTGCTGTGTCCGATTGGATAATTCAACAGCTTCGATACGATGATGGGCGTCATAGAGGGTCGGGCGAATCAAATCATTCATCGCTGCATCTGTGATGATAAAGGCTTTATCTTCTGCTGGCTTTGTATAGAGAACGGATGTGACAAGGATACCATTATCTGCGGCAATTGACCGCCCAGGCTCAAAGCCAAGCTGATAATCATGGCTGGCAAATAGCTCTTCAACCAATGCGCCATAGGCCGCAAAATCGGGACGCTCTTGCCCGTCATAATCAATGCCGAGACCACCACCTAAATCAAGATGTGTTACCTCACATCCCGCAGCTTTCAGGCTATCAGCCAGCTCAAGTAAGACAAGGTAGGCTTTGCGGAAGGGCGCAAGGTCACGTAATTGCGAGCCAATATGCATAGCAAGGCCACGCGGGGTGAGATGAGCGCTATTATGAAGATAACGATAAATCTCAGCTGCTTCTCCATTGGCGATAGGGATGCCAAATTTTGTTGTTTTCTGCCCTGTTGAGATTTTCTCATGACTGCCAGGATCAACATCTGGATTGACTCGAATGGCCACAGGCGCTCTCATATCCCATTCAGCGGCAATGGCTTCAATACGATAAATCTCTGCCAGAGATTCCGCATTGATTTGACCAATATTCTTCGATAAGGCCAGACGGATTTCATCATCTGTTTTGCCGACCCCTGAAAACACAATATCAGCAGGGGCGATGCCAGCGGCTAGCGCCCGCATCATCTCACCACCAGAGACGATATCTGCGCCTGCCCCTTGTTTGGCTAGCAAACGTAACACGGCAATCGCAGAATTGGCCTTAACCGCGAAATGAACTTTGCCCTTTACCGGTGCCACAGCTTGTTGGAAAGATGTGAAATAATCAATAAAACCCGCAGCAGAATAGATATAGAGCGGTGTGCCATGTGCGGCGACAATGTCAGAGACAAGCAAACCATCTACGGTAAGATGACCATTATCATTATAAAGGAACGGCATAGGAACTATCCTGTCTGTCAAATGCGGGTGTGAGTGGCAGGCTTATTCCGCCAGTGTGGCAGCCTCGGAGGGGCGTACAGGGTCGCCGCGTTTCCCGCAAGCCGATAAACCAAAACCAAGGCATAGCATTGTTAGCCCGATCATCATCATTCTTGTTACACTCATACTAGCCTCCTCGGCAACATGGCTAATTCGTAAGCCCATAACGGCTTCGTGCGGTGGCGATTTGACGGCGCACTTCATCAGGCGCTGTGCCACCAAAGCTCATCCGCGCTTGTGCGGCCCCTTCAACAGATAGGACGGCCATCACCTGTTCTGTAAGACGAGGTTCAATGGCTTGCATCTCAGCAAAAGGCACCTCTTCCAAACCACAACCTTTCTCATCAGCTAGTGCCACAATGGCGCCTGAGGCATGATGAGCATCACGGAATGGCAAGCCACATTCGCGCACCATAAAGTCAGCTAAATCAGTAGCGGCAGGGTGCCCTGCTGTGAGGGCCCGGCGCATCGCCTCTGGGTTAGCTTTCATATCGTCAATCATACCTGTCATGGCTGTGATAGCGAGCATCAAATTGGCTTCGGCATCAAAGACAGGCTCTTTATCTTCTTGCATATCTTTGCCATAAGCGAGAGGTAAGCCTTTGAGGACTGTCAGCAAGGTGATGAGATCACCCATAATGCGCCCTGGCTTCGCGCGAACCAGCTCTGCAGCGTCAGGATTCCGCTTTTGCGGCATGATAGATGAGCCTGTGGTAAAGGCATCGGAGAGGGTGATGAAAGCAAACCTATCTGTGGACCAGATAACGATTTCCTCTGCCAAGCGCGAGAGATGTGTCGCGCACATAGCCGCTGCTGCCATAAATTCAACAGCTGCATCACGTGATGACACGGCATCCATGGCGTTTTCCATCGGCCGCTCAAAACCAAGTAGTTCAGCTGTTTGGTGACGGTTAATCGGGAATGATGTGCCGGCCAGCGCTGCGGCGCCAAGGGGGCTCTCATTCACGCGCTTGCGACAATCAGCAAAGCGCCCTCTATCACGGCCTAGCATTTCCACATAGGCCATCAGGTGAAAGCCAAATGTCACTGGTTGTGCCACTTGCAAATGTGTAAAGCCTGGCATCAAGGTTGCGGCATGTGTCTCAGCTTGCGTCACAAGGGCGGTTTGCAAATGGGCAAGTGCAGCATCAATCTCATCAATTTGGGCACGCATCCAAAGACGAATGTCAGTAGCCACCTGGTCATTACGAGACCGCGCGGTATGAAGACGTCGCGCCGCGTCACCTACCAATTCAGCCAACCTTGTTTCAATATTCATATGAATATCTTCAAGCGCCTCTGAAAATGCAAACTCACCCGCTGCAATCTCGCCTTCAATTTGGTCTAAGCCACGATGAATCGCATCTTTATCGTCTTGGCTAATAATGCCTGTATCAGCTAACATGGTCGCATGGGCTTTTGACCCAGCGATATCTTGACGATAGAGCTTTTGATCATAGCTTATAGATGCGTTAATATCTTGCATGAGCTGTGATGGACCGCCCGCAAAGCGCCCACCCCAGATCGCTGATTTTCCCTTTGAGGTCTCAGACATGATGAAAAGCTCCTTTTATCGCTTGAGTTATAGGCAGAATTTCAAATTTTTCCAGAAAAAAACGGGTTCTGGCATGCGTCGTGTTGCTGCGCTTATGGCCCTATTTGGACTTTTGGTCAGCGGATCAGGCGCGCTCGCAGAAGAAGAGTTACCATATAAACCAGTTTCTGATCTGATCTTGCCATCTGACAGCCTGCCTCTGGATCAAGGGGGTATATTTGATTTTGCCTCTTACAAGGGCAAGGCAGCGTTGGTCGTGAATTTCTGGGCGACATGGTGTGCGCCATGCATCAAAGAGTTGCCAGATTTAGACGAGGCAGCCCGTGCATTGGCCGGTGATGATATCAGGGTTGTGCTTGTGTCCGTTGACCGTAAAGGCGCGGAGCATGCGCAAGCCTTCTTAGCTGAGCGCGGTGTTGCAACCGCATTATCTGTTCATAACCCGATGTCTGGCTGGGCAAGAGAGATGGGATTAAGAGGCTTACCTTCGACCTTCCTGATTTCACGCGATCAGAGCCGTGCCTATCTTGTCCAAGGTCCCGCAGAATGGGCCGCGCCAGAGATCTTGGCTGAGATACGTGACCTGCTAGCCACCCCTCATTAAAAAAGCCCCTCTGTTACCAGAGAGGCTTTTCAATAATTGTTAGCGTTGTGACTTAGTTAAGCTCTGTTTCAAGCTCTGGTACAGCGTCGAACAAGTCTGCCACTAGGCCGTAATCTGCGACTTGGAAAATCGGTGCTTCATCATCTTTATTGATGGCAACGATAACCTTTGAGTCTTTCATACCTGCCAAGTGCTGAATCGCGCCTGAGATACCAACAGCGATATACAGATCAGGGGCAACCACCTTACCTGTTTGGCCAACTTGATAGTCATTTGGAACAAAGCCAGCATCCACAGCTGCGCGTGATGCCCCAACCGCAGCGCCAAGCTTGTCAGCCACCTTTTCAAGCATCGCAAAATTTGAACCATCCTGCATGCCGCGGCCACCTGAAACCACGATACCAGCTGATGTCAGTTCAGGACGCTCTGATGATGACAATTCAGATTTTTCGAACGATGACAGACCTGCATCACCTGCGGCATCAACAGCTTCGATGGCAGCTGAGCCAGATGTACCAGCCGCTTCGAAAGATGTTGTACGAACAGTGATGATCTTCAACGCTTCGTCACTTTTGACAGTCGCAATCGCGTTACCGGCATAGATAGGGCGCTTAAATGTGCCCGCATCTTCGACTGAGATGATATCAGAGATTTGTGCCACATCCTTCATCGCAGCAACGCGCGGCAGGATGTTCTTCCCTGATGTTGTAGCAGGCGCCATAATGTGGCTGTAGCTATCAGCCATGCCAGCAATGACAGGAGCCACATTCTCAGCCAAACCATTTGCCAATTCAGCAGAATCAGCTGTGAGGACGCGTGCAACGCCATCAATGGCAGCAGCTTCCTTCGCAATATCAGCAATATTATGACCTGCAACTAGCACGTCAATATCACCACCAATTTGCGTTGCTGCTGTGACAGCATTCAAAGTACCAGCACCGAGAGCGGCGCCATCATGATCACAAATTACAAGAATGCCCATGGTTAGATCACCTTTGCTTCATTTTTGAGTTTTTCGACAAGTTCATTGACCGATCCCACTTTGATACCAGCGGCACGTGCTTCTGGCTCTTCTACTTTGAGCACCTGAAGACGTGATGTGACATCAACACCAAGCTCTTCTACTGATAGGCTATCAATAGGCTTCTTCTTGGCTTTCATAATATTTGGCAATGAGGCATAGCGCGGCTCATTCAAACGCAAATCAACAGACACAACAGTTGGCATTGATACTGTGATATGCTCAAGGCCACCATCGACTTCACGGATGATTTTTGCCTTATCACCATCTAGCTCAACACCAGAGGCAAAGGTGGCTTGTGACCAGCCAAGAAGCGCTGATAGCATCTGACCTGTTTGGTTGCTATCATCATCAATCGCTTGCTTGCCGCATAGAACAAGACCTGGCTCTTCGCGCTCGATGACAGCTTTCAGAAGCTTCGCAACCGCTAGCGGCTCAGTTTCATGAGCGGCTTCAATATGGATGCCTCTATCTGCGCCCATTGCAAGCCCTGTCCGAATCGTTTCTTGAGATTGTGTTGGACCCACAGAGACAAGAACAACCTCATCAGCCTGACCGGCTTCTTTGATGCGAAGTGCTTGTTCAACAGCAATCTCATCAAAGGGGTTCATTGCCATCTTTACATTGGCCAATTCCACACCTGTTTGGTCAGCTTTCACACGGACCTTCACATTATAGTCAATGACGCGCTTAACGGGCACCAAGATCTTCATTTGCTTTCCCTTTCGCTGTGCCGGAATAGCCGGTCACCTTCAACTTCATCAGCTGTAATATGCGATCTCATGTTTTGTCGACCATTAATTGCTGATTTGTGACATAATTTCGCACACAAACGCCATATTTTGCATCCTAGTAGATGAATGACGCGTTGGGGCTGATGGGGGGGCGTCTTAGGCGTTGCTACCTGGCACCCATAAGACGTCATTTGCCCCATTATCATTCATGCGACGTGCCAAGACAAAGAGATGGTCTGACATGCGGTTAATATATTGCATGGCTGGCTCATTCACCGCTTCTTCAACGGCTAATTCTGTCATGGCTCTTTCTGCCCGCCGTGCGACGGTGCGTGCCAAATGTAACCAAGCAGACACTTCGCTCCCACCTGGCAAGATAAATGATGTCAGCGGATTTAATTCGGCATTCATGGCATCAATTTCAGCTTCGAGCCGTTCGACTTGCGCGTCTGTCACGCGCAAAGATGGTTTATCATTTTCTGGTGTGGCGAGATCAGCCCCTAGGTCAAATAAATCATTCTGGATACGCGCTAGCATCTCATCTACCTCACCAGTGGTATGAAGGCGAGCCATGCCGATCACAGAATTAACTTCATCCACCTCGCCAAAGGCGCTGGGACGACGCGCATGTTTTGAGACGCGGGCCCCATTGACCAAAGAGGTCTCGCCGCCATCACCTGTGCGTGTATAGATTTTATTTAATTTGACCATAATAAATTCCTAGCCGCGTGGTTCTCTGAACCACAAAAGAAGAACAAAGATAAGAAGGGCTAGGGCCTGAAAGATAATGCGATATCGCATTATCTTATTGGAATTGTTGCGGTTATAATCACCGCCACGCGCCATTGTTAACACACCCCAAGCCAAGATTGCTCCCACCAAACCAAGCGCAACAAACATGACAATTTTTTCAAAATCCATAGCGCTTTCTCTTTCTGTGGTAGAGCGTTCCTACTTGCAAGCTGCGTCGAGTGCCTAGTTTGTCAACCCATCCAACGTTAAATTATGGCGTCTCGCGCACGCCACCACCGTATTGCGCAGAAGACAGGCAATCGTCATCGGGCCAACCCCCCCTGGTACCGGTGTAATCGCACCCGCTTTTTCAGCCACATCTTGATAATCAACGTCACCTGTGAGGCGGAATTTGCCTTCGCCGCGCTCTGGGGCCGGAACGCGGTTAATGCCCACATCAATTACAATCGCACCGTCTTTGACCCAGTCAGCCTTTACCATGTCGGGCCGGCCCACTGCGGCAACAAGGATATCAGCTTGGCGGCAGACATCTTCGATATTTTTTGTACGAGAATGCGCGATCGTCACAGTCGCATTTTCAGCCAATAATAATTGGGCCATTGGTTTGCCAACAATATTTGATCGGCCAAGAACCACCGCATTCATACCTGATAGAGAGCCCAGCTGATCGCGAAGAAGTAACAGACAGCCAAATGGTGTGCATGGCACAAGCGCATCTTGTCCTGTTGAAAGGGCGCCGACATTCATCAAATGAAAGCCATCAACATCTTTCTCATGGGCAATGGATTGAATTACCTTATCAGCATCAATTTGGTCTGGCAGAGGCAATTGAACCAGAATACCGTCAATGGTGTCATCATTGTTGAGATCATCGATCAATGCTAGGAGGGTTGCTTCATCGGTATCCTCAGGCAAACGATGTTCAATCGAACGCATGCCAGCGGCTTTTGTCCGCTCCCCTTTATTGCGGACATAGACCTGTGAGGCGGGATCTTCACCTACCAACACAACAGCAAGCCCTGGCGCTTCGCCTGTCATCTCTTTGATTTGCGCGGCATAGCCGGCCATATCTTCAACTAATTTTTCCGAAAATGCTTTTCCGTCAATCACAGATGTCATGTGTTAAGTTCCCCTATTTGCCGATCAGATGATGGCGATTGGCTGAAGCCTAAAATTTTGTTTGAAACTATCAAGTCTTGTGTCTCTCTTTGGTTGCAATACGACAAATACTGCGCTTGGGCTGACGTCTTTTAAGCCAGATATTCAAAGAGTAAATTGCGCAGGAATTGGACAGCCAGCAACAAAATGATTGGGCTAAGATCAATGCCGCCTAAATTTGGCATAACTGACCGAATAGGCGCCATCAAAGGCTCATGAATGCGTTCTAAGGCGTTTAAGATATTGCGTACAAGCGGCTGCCAAGGGTTGATGATGCGAAAGGCGATGAGCCAGCTCGCCACAACATAAATCAGCAAGCTCCAAATATAGAGTGTGATGATCGTATCGATCAAAAGTAAGAATGATACCATGGTATGACCGTGTCAGCCCCCGCTTGAAACTCGATAATGGCTTGTCTTATCATATTCATCTAAAGAAATCTAATTACATGATACGCGCGACGGTGCGACAATTTAGGTGGCTGCCTTTTGCGGTCCGATGCTTGGCCTTTCCTAGGAGCTGTGATAAGCATCGCAGGAGCATAACGCGAAGAGAGGCCATCCTATCCAATGGGCAAATTATCACGCAAAAAAGGGCTATTAGGGGCAGGTTTGGCTGTTCTTATCCTTGGCGCCATTATTGCTGGGCAAGCGCTCATTCATACTGAAGAGAGAAGCCTGTTTCCTTCGCTAGCTAAAAGTGATTTCTCGCTTTTGTCGCATGAGGGAGACGTGATTACCAATGCTGATTTAATTGGGCGTCCAACGGCGATTTATTTTGGCTTTACCTGGTGCCCTGATATTTGCCCAACAACCTTATCGCAACTAGCAGATGCCAAAGCCAGCCTCATTTCTGACAATGTGCCACAGGCAGACCAGCTGCAAATCGTTTTTTTCACAGTCGATCCTGAACGTGATACGGTGCATCAGCTCGCAGAATATCTCACCTTATTTGATGCAGATATCACAGGTATCACAGGGCCTGTGTCTGATATTATGGCGGCAGTATCTCGATTCGGTGTCTTTGCCCAAAAAGTGGCGACCTCCGATGAGGATTATCAAGTAGATCATAGTGCGTCTGTCTACCTCTATGATCGCAAAGGACAATTCATCGGGACCATCAGCCCCGCTGAACCTGCCGAAATGGGCCTTGCCAAATTGGAGCGCCTTGTAACCCGCTAGCAGGAGCCCTAAGATCTTTTGCGGGGCAAAGCTATCCTTCTGAGAGCATTCTCAACATCAATTTAATCTAATTTAATGCCTGCTTGATTGACCGAAAGGGTCTGGTTTCAAGCAGGAGGTGAAATGGCGTGGCTATTAGGGATAGGGTCCCAAAAGGATATTACCTTCGGTATATTATGTCTTTTTCTTACTCTATCGGCCTGTGGCGGCGGCAGTGGCGGTGGCGCGGGTTCGGTCACGAGCCTTGCCGTGACACAGCCACATCATCTTGCCTTGTCTCAAAGACCTGATTTGCCAAACGGGTCACAATATCGCAGTGAGTATCAACGCGTATCTGCCCTCCCTCAGCTCTCTGCCAATATTGCCTATGCGGATAAAATTACTGGTCTGTCAGTCAAAGTCGGTGTTGTTGATACAGGGATTGATTCCTCCCACCCTGAATTAACCACCACTCGCTTGGGGCGTGATTGGCATAGTAGCCAGGCAGAGCCTGTTGACCCAGAAGGACATGGGACACATGTGGCCGCGCTACTAGGTGCCAAGCGTGATGGCATAGGGATGCATGGCATCGCCCCCCAAGCGGCTTTGACATCCTATCGTATCTTTGATGCGCATGGGTCATTTGGCGGGCTGACAGGGGGTGCCATCCTCCCATCCCTTGTCAGCCATGCCCAAACACAAGATATCACCTTGCTCAATAATAGTTGGGCCTCAAGCTATGAGATCACAGATTTATCGAAATCGGCTGTTGGTGCTTCATTAGGCGCTGAGTTATCGGCTTGGCAATCAGCGGTGGGGCAAGGCATGGTGATGGTTTGGGCGGCTGGCAATAATGGGGATGACCAAGTGTCTATTAGGGCAGGGCTGCCAGCTTATTATCAGGATTTGCGCAAGGGTTGGTTGGCTGTTGTCTCGGTTGATTCGCAAGGCCGAGAGCCACGTTATACGAATCGGTGTGGCGTGGCATCGCAATGGTGTGTCGCCGCGCCGGGCGGGGGTGATTATGTGTTTCGTGATGGGCTATATGAGGCAAAGTCTGGCGGC
>CALEYP010000048.1 GCA_937924895.1 uncultured Alphaproteobacteria bacterium | reverse complement strand
GGCAGCCCCCTCTGCAATTGCGCAGAATAAGGTTCAATTTCTGCAAAAGGCCGATGAGCTTTGGCAATTATCTCAGGGGTTAATGGACAAGCTTCAAACGAGATATAATCAATCTGACACGTGCTAGATAAGCTATCCCGCAATCTTTGCACGGCGCATAAATTAAGGCCCGTGCCAAACCCAGTTTCCGCGATTGTGATATGCGAATGGGTTTTTAATAATGTGGCTAAATCTGTCCCTTGGCAAAACACATAATCAGATTCAGCAAGCCCGCCTTCGGCAGAAAAATAGATATCATCATGCGTAGTTGAACGCATGAAATCATCTTCAAATGATATCGCTATGTCTGGCAAAGTTGTTTGAGGCATCGGTGATTTTTGCATATGGCACTTTGTCCAAAAGGTTAATACGACAAAAAATAATAGACATCCTTTATATCATCGGAAGTTTATTATGGCACGAAGACAACCTTTTATTTTTACATTATTCGCAAAGCTCATCCAGTATGGCTCTTTTGAAGTGCGCTTTGCCAATGGTGAGACATACAAAGCGAACGGCGCCGAAAAAGGCCCTGCGGTTATCATTAGCCTTCCCTCTGCCTGGCTATTGTGGCGCTTTATCTGGCGCGCTGATTTGACAATACCAGAAGCCTATATGGATGGCAGGTTACAGCTCATAGACACATCTTTGGAGGCGTTTCTGCGCTTCCTGCTGCTGAATAAGCGATATTATCAAACGCGCGCCTTTATGAGAGTGCGTATAAAAATAGCATCATTCTTAAGCCTCTTTAAAAGCGCAATTTGGCAAAAACAAGCCAAAGCGAATGTTGCGCATCATTATGACCTAACAGATGCGTTATATGATTGTTTCCTTGATAAAAGGCGCCAATATTCTTGCGCCTATTTCAGGGACGGAGACGATTTGGACGCCGCGCAACTTCGCAAAATCGCGCGTCTGGCCGCTAAATTAGATATCAAATCTGGCCAACATATTCTGGATATTGGCTGTGGATGGGGTGAATTTGCACGCGCCCTGACAGACTGTGAGCCCAACCTAAATGTGACTGGTATCACCTTGAGTGAGCAACAGCTTGCTTATGCCAAACAATATGTCCTCCCGCGCACCGGCAACAATGTGTCTTTTGCTTTATGCGATTATCGCGACCATCAAGGCTGTTATGACCGCATCATCTCTGTTGGGATGCTAGAACATGTGGGGCAAAAGCAATTTAAACGTTATTTTCAAACAATTGAAAATTTGCTCGCAGACGACGGAAGAGCTGTGATTCATGCGATTGGAAAACAGCATAAAGACCCGCTAGGTAATGGGTTTATTGGCAAATATATTTTCCCTTGCGGCTACTTACCAACCCTCGCAGAATTAACAGAGGCTATAAGCCACACTAATCTGCATATTCTCGATATCGAAGCCTTGCATCTGCATTATCGTGACACGCTTCTGGCATGGGACCGAAAATTTGCAGCAGCAAAAGACGAGATGTTACAACTCTATGATGAGAAATTTTATCGTATGTGGCGGTTTTATCTCGTAGGTTGTGCCATATTTTTTGAACTTGATGAGGGTGTTGTTTATCAGATAACATGCACCACATCACATGGGGAGACCCCGTCAACGCGTGACGACATACGTCAAAATGAAATTCGATATCTAGCAAAATTATGGCACAAGCAAATCGATTATGGGAAGAAAAGACACTCGCAGACATGAATGAGGCGGAGTGGGAATCGTTGTGCGATGGCTGCGGGAAATGCTGTGTGCTGAAATTAGAAGATATCGATGATGGGGCTATCTATTACACTGATGTGTCATGCCGCCTCTTATGCACCAGCTCCGCAACCTGCTCACAATATGAAGAGCGCAAGACCCATGTGCCTGATTGTGTTATTTTGACGCCACAAAGCCTAGAAGAGCTTCACTGGATGCCACAAAGCTGTGCCTATCGTGCGTTGCATGAAGGCCGCCCCTTACCGGAATGGCACCCGCTTATCACAGGTAGCAGTGAAGCGATGAGTAAAGCAGGTCATCATATTGCTGGCCGTGTGACCTCAGAAACAGAGGTAGCGGAAGAAGATATGCCGCACCATCTCTATGATTGGGACAACCCACAATGAGCCGCCTAAACATCATCTTTCTTATTCTTATCTCAGTTATGATGTTAGCCCTCATTTGGCGCCAAGATTTCTCTGGGTGGGGCGATAGAGAATGGCATCGTTGCAAGGAATCTTTATTCTCTCAGGTGATCTTTAATGAGTGCACGCTCATATATAATGGTGAACAAGAACCTGCTTAAGGTGCCACCATGCCTAAAATGGTCCGTAAAGGTGATTTGCCCGAAAAACCCTGTGAATATTGTCAGCGCCCTTTTACCTGGCGTAAAAAATGGGAACGAGATTGGGACAATATTCGATATTGCTCACAACGATGTAAAACCGATGCGAAAAGACAAGCGCGGCAAAATTAGGTCACTAAATGCTCTAGCTCAGATAGATGCGCCGCGTCCTCACAATCCTTATCCCATCTAATGGCGTGAAAGCGGGGAAACCGCATGGCAACGCCACTCTTATGTCTGGGCGAGCGATGAATGGAATCAAATGCGATTTGCACCACTAATTTAGGCTCGACTTCTCTTACTGGCCCAAATTTCTGCGTGGTATGATCCCTCACAAATTTATCTAATTTTCTCAATTCGACATCAGTAAAACCAGAATAGGCCTTTGCCACTGGGACAAGCACTCGCCCTGTGTCAGTATCCGCCCAAGCAGCGAGTGTGAAATCAGAATATAGTGAAGAACGTTTGCCGTGACCGCGCTGTGCATAGAGAACAACTAGATCAGCCTCAAATGGGTCTCGTTTCCATTTAAACCATTGCCCCTTGATGCGACCAAGCTGATATGGTCCGTTCTTATCCTTTAACATAACGCCTTCAATCAGAGGATTATCACGGCATTGATCTCGCAATAGGGTGAGGTCATCCCATCCCTTGGCCTCTACGCCCTCCGATAAATCAAAATAAGTTTGTGGTAAATCCGCGACTACGTCTTGCAAAATGGGTTTGCGCTCCTTGAGAGGCAGGTCACGCACATCTGTTTGGCCGGTTTGCAAAATATCATAACAACGCATAAACACCGGCTGTTTGGCAATTTGAGATTTTGAAGCACCCTTGCGGTTAAGACGCTGTTGCAAATCATTGAAACTACCAAGGCACTCCGGTGTGCCAGCTAACAACTCACCATCAAGCACACCTTGCCACCCAAGGGGTTGCACCAACTCTGGAAAGGCAGCAGAAATATCGTCACCTGAGCGAGAAAATAACTTAACCCCCTCTTCACTTGCCGCGAGCTGCACACGTGCGCCATCCCATTTCCATTCAATGTGAAAGTGCGATAATTCATATTTTTGTCGATCGACCTCTTCGAGCGGATGGGCTAGCATTAGAGGCCGAAAAACGGACCGCCCCTCTGCGTTTGGTCTCTCTGAATGCCCTTCTAGCCAGTCGAATAAATCGTGATAAGGCGGCAAAATCAAAGGCCAAACCTCTTCAATTTCTTCAATGGCAGCATCAAATGCCTCAGCAATCGCGAGGCGCATCAAGCGCGCGGAAACACCGACACGCAACCCGCCCGTTGCCATTTTCAATAACGCCCATTTCTGTGTTTGCGGCATATGGTCAAGCCAATGGCGCATATAGTGCTCTGCCTCTTTTCGCGAGGCTTTCTGCAGTTGTGAGACGATATCTTCGATGGAAAATTCGCTATTGAGGGGCACCTCACTTTTCGGCCACAACAAAGAGACTGTCTCTGCCAAATCACCTACAAAATCATAAGACAGGGCAAATAGCACCTCATCTGTTGCAGATGAAGCCAAATCACGGATCATCTTTCCTTTGACGTGAGGCAGGTTTAAATCACCAGTGATTGCGGCAACGCCAAAGCCACGGCTATCACCTGATGCTGTCTTTAGCCAGGAAACCAGATGCGCTAGCTTATCATTACGGCGCGGCGAAAAGAGCAAATTTTCAAGCAGCTGTGAAAATTGTTTCATTCTTCAGACTCGCTCTCATAGCCAAGCAACGATAACGCACGAGCAACGCGGCCCCTCTTGGTTAATTCATGAAGAAGCGCCTCTTCATTCCCATGTGTAATCCATGTCTCACGCGGGTTCACATCTTCAATGGTCTGCAATAAATCTGGCCAATCCGCATGGTCTGAGATGATTAACGGACATTCCACACCACGTTGTTTCGCTCTGGCTTTGACCTGCATCCAGCCAGAGGCAAATGAAATGATGGGATCAGGTAACCTGTGCGCCCATGTGCCGCCAAGGGCAGAGGGCGGCCCCATAATGATTTTCCCTCGCAACTCTGGATTACTAACCCCGCGCTGTCCTGCTGTTGCCGGTAATAATTCACCTAACTCAATATCTTGTGATTGGTAATAATCACAAAGTTTTTGTAATGCCCCATGAATATAGATGGGATCCTGATATCCCGCTTGCCGGAGAAGCATCATGACACGCTGTGCTTTTCCGAGGGCATAGGCACCAATGAAACAGCTACGCTCTGGAAATAGCGCCCGCATGCGCATCAATTTAGCAATTTCATCCACGGGGTCGGGATGATGAAATACAGGCAAACCAAAAGTGGCCTCAGTGATAAAAATATCGCACGGCACCACTTCAAAAGGAGTTAGCGTTGGGTCATAGCTCCGCTTATAATCCCCCGCTGCTACTAGCCTTGTTCCCTTGTACTCAATAATGATTTGGGCAGAGCCTAGCACATGACCTGCCGATGCTGTGGAAACAGTAACTTGATTATCAGTGAACCGCTCCCCATAAGGTAGCGGAAGGCTATTGTTCGTAAACGCAGCGCCATAACGCAACGCCATAATGTCTAATGTTTGGGGTGTTGCGATAACCGTCCCATGCCCTGCCCGCGCATGATCGGCATGTCCATGAGTGATAAGGGCACGTTCAACCGGACGAACTGGGTCGATATAGGCCTTTAGGGGCTTAATAAAGACCCCCTCAGCCCTAACCTCGACCCAATTTTTGGTATCACCAAGCAGGCTCATGCCTTACGCGCCTGACGATACTTTTTCCATGCCAAACATTTTGTCCCAATCAGCGCCTGTTAATTGTGCGAGATCTTCACGCCATTCAGCGCCAACCTTCATCCCTACCTGCACAGCTTCATGGGAAAACATGCGTGTTCGCCATGCCTCAACATTTGGATAATCTGTTATCTCGACGCCCTGATTATAGTAAGTTCTTGTCCATGGAAAAATCGCAATATCGGCGATAGTCATTTCATCGCCTACCACATAATCACGCGTTGCGAGACGACGCTCTAACACACCATATAAGCGGTTTGCTTCATTTGAATAGCGTTCCATGCCATAGGCAATCTTCTCTTTGGCATAAATGTTAAAATGATGCGCTTGCCCCAGCATTGGACCAAAGCCACCCATTTGCCACATCAACCATTCGGTTACTTCCGTCTGACCACGCATATCATCTGGCATAAGCTTACCCGTTTTTTTGGCTAGATATTGCAAGATAGCACCTGACTCAAAAACACTAATTGGCGTACCGTCTGGCCCATTATGGTCAATGATTGCAGGCATACGATTATTAGGAGAGAAGGCCAGAAATTCTGGCTTGAATTGGTCGCCCTTCCCGATATTGACGGGGATCACATTATAGGGGAGACCCAATACCTCAAGCGCAATCGAAATTTTGACACCATTTGGTGTCGGCCAAAAATATAAATCAATCATGAAATTATCCTAGAAATATCGTGAAAAGCTAGACTTGTTACGTGGGGCGACTTAAGTCAGACTGCAAGTGTTTCAATCTTCTTACATAAAGTCAAATGACAGACAGCACGCCAACGGTCAGACTCCCTCAGCAATTTGCAAACTGGTTCCAGCAGAAAGGCTGGCATCCGCACCCGCATCAGCTGGATATGGTGGCTAGTTGGCAAAAAGGTTATTCGTCACTTCTTATTGCGCCTACAGGGTCTGGTAAAACCTTATCAGGCTTCTTACCATCCTTGTTAGACCTCGCCGCTTCCGACCATGACGGCATACACACGCTGTACATCTCTCCCCTCAAAGCATTAGCGACAGACATTGAACGCAATTTGATGAGGCCTGTTACTGAGATGTCCCTGCCGATTACGATTGAATCACGCACGGGCGACACCCCCCAATCCAAACGAACCAGACAACGCACCAAGCCGCCTCACATTTTACTTACCACACCTGAGTCATTTGAATTAATGCTAGGGTGGCCCGACGCCTCGTCGCTATTTTTTATCAGCAAGACTATTATCTT
>CALEYP010000047.1 GCA_937924895.1 uncultured Alphaproteobacteria bacterium | reverse complement strand
TATCTGGCGCAATGGCGCGCAATGCAGGCAATAGAATGGCTTCAGCAGCCTCATCAGCCTCAGTCACAGGTGAGCCATCTGATTTTATATTAGCGGTCACTTTTGTTTCATGAATTGCCATGATTTTGGCGCCAGCGTCATACATCGCAGGCGTCAATGCTGTGATAAGATCTTGATAGTTCGTCATCATGGTGCCTCATAAACGGCTACGGCATTGCCAAGTAAAGGCTCATCAGGCTGGAAGCCGAGGCCTGGCGCATCAAGAGCATAATGATATCCTTGTTGCGCGCGCATGCCGCGCCCGTCTGCAATATCAACAGTCAGCATATCTTGGCAGGCCCAGCCGCCAAGGCGCATTTCCTCTGGAATGGATAGCGCAAGCGCGCTTGCCTCTGTATCAGCCATCACAGACCCACCTGTTGCCATGACATAAATCTGGATGCCATGAGCCAGTGCCATGTCACGTAGGCGCCGCGCTTTGGTAAGCCCGCCCACACGATTGATCTTGATGCCCGCAATCTCAGCCAGTCCCTCAGCGGCGATGCGTGTCATATCTTGCAAAGTGACTAAAGTTTCATCAACTGAAATAGGGGCGGAGGTTAGCGGCCTGATTTTGGCAATATCATCTAATGTCTCGCAAGGTTGCTCAAATGAGACTGCCAAATCAGAAACAGCATTCATGACAAGTAGGGCCTCACGGCGAGACCAAGCACGGTTCACATCATATAAAATGCGCTCGCCAGGTAAGCGCTGGCTTTCAAGGAAGCGGATACGTTCAATATCTTTTTCATAATCACCACCGACTTTCACAGAATGGCCTTCATAGCCTTGCGCACGGTACTCCTTAATAAGGGCTAGCATCTCCTCTGGTGTGCCTGTTGAAATAGAGGACATGATGCGGACACCGCCGCCTCTATCACCGCCCAGCAGCTCAGTTAGGCTTAGATTGCTTGCTTGACCAAGAATATCCCAACATGCCAGATCAATCGCTGATTTGGCATATAGATGGCCTGGCAATTCCTTATCCATCGCATATTCAATGGTCTCAAGCGCACGAGGGTCTAAGCCAATGAGGCGCGGCGCCATTGTTTCAATGCCAGCACGAATACCAGGGCCATGCGCTGGAATATAGGTATGACCCCAGGGCGTGCCTTCGCCCCAGCCTGTGATGCCTTCATCTGTTTCAATTTTAACAAAAGTGGCATCTAAGACATCAAAGCGTAAACGCCCCCCAGAGAGATAATATGGCTTTGCGAGCGGCAAATCTTTTTGAAAGACTGTGATTTTTGTGATTTTCATGACACATCCCCATAGGTTGCTACAGGATCGCCAAGGCTGTCATAGCATGGCGTCACGCCAAGTCCTGGCTCGTCCGAGGCATATAATTTCCCCTGTTTTGTCACAGGGCCTGGCTTGCCTGTGGAGGCCGTGTTGTAATTATGCAGATCGGTTGAGTTTAGTAAAAATTCGTGCGGGGTTGAGGCTGCAAAATGAGATACCGCTGCTGTGGTGATTTCCCCGCCCCAGCTATCTTCAGAAACGACTGGAATACGGTTGGCGACAAAGAAGTCGCGCACACGGCGTGCTTTTGAAAGCCCGCCAAGATTGGAAATTTTCAAACAAGCCGCATCTGTGCCCTTATCATGGACGATGCGCATCGCCATTTTTAAATCGGTGATGCATTCATCAAGTTTCATAGGCAGGTCTGTTTTGGCGCGAACCTGCTGGCATTCTTCATAAGAATGGCAAGGCTGTTCCAGAATATAGTCTAGATCCCTCGTCGCGCGCACAACGCGAATGGCATCATCCACGCGCCACCCCTGATTCGCATCCACAAGGGCTTTTTCGCCAGGCTCTAATAACGGGACAACAGCTCTGATCCGCTCAATATCTTCGGCCCAATTGGCGCCAACTTTGATCTGGAACTGGCGATAGCCGGCATGACGGTGGGCTTGTAGCTCAGCTTTGGTTTCTTCGGTGGCTTTTTGTGGCGCAACCCGATACATCGGTGCCCCATCTGTCAATTTGCCGCCCATCAACATCCAGACAGGCTGGTCGCTCGCTTTACCCAATAAATCCCAGAAGGCCGCATCAAACGGAGCCTTGGCATAGCCATGTCCTTGGATGGTCTTATCCATAAGCTGCTCCATAGCAGCCACTTGGCGTGGATCTTGGCCAATGAGAACCGGTGCTAAGAGGCGCGCAGCGGCCTCAACTCCCTCAGAATGGGCAATCATATAATTTTCACCACATGGGGTGAATTCACCTGTGCCGTATAAGCCGGTATCAGTGTGGATGACAACAACAGAGGCATAAGCGATATCAATAACATTGCCTGCCCCCCAATAATAGGTGCCACCGACATAGGGGAGGGCTTTTTTATAAATCGCTATGCCTGTGATTTTCATGGTATCACCACAATATTTCCAATATGGCTTTTCTGAATGAAAGCGCGCTGGGCATCATGTAGCTTTGAGAGTGGGAACGTCTCTGCCAAAAGGGGCTTGATCTCACCTTTTTCAATATAGCTAACGAGATTTGCAAACAGACCAACAGGGACAATAGTTGCGCCTGTAAATACCAGATCACGCAGATAGAAAGTACGCAAATCAAAGGTCACCATCGGCCCAGCTATGGCGCCAGCGCAGGTCAAGCGACCGCCTCGTTCAATGCGGTCAAGCCATTTCGGCCAGTCATCACCGCCTACCACATCGGCTAGAACAGAGACGGTCTCATGCCCTGTCGCCTCGTGCAATGCGGCTTTCAGATCGGCTGTATCACGGTCAAGCACTACATCAGCACCAACTGCTTTCACCGCATCCATTTTGCTTTTGCTGCAGAGGGCAATAGTCATGGCGCCGCGCCGCTTAGCGAGTTGGATCAAGGCTGATCCGACACCGCCAGAGGCGCCAGTGATTAAAACGCGGTCACCGGCTTTCACAGCCGCACGCTCTAGCATATTTTCTGCTGTAATCGAAGATGTCGCAAAAGTAGCGAGCTCGGCATCAGAGAGATCACTTTCTACAACATGAACATGACGTTGGTCGATTTTGGTATATTGCGCAAAGCCACCATCACATTCAGAGCCATAATAACCGCATTTATCCATATTGGTTGGGTCATTCCAGTCACGTAGCCATGTGTCGATCATCACGCGCTTGCCCATTAAAGAGGGGTCGCAATCAGCGCCGAGGCCAACAACCTCCCCAACCACATCTGCACCTTGAATGCGCGGGAAGGTAATCGCTGCCCCGCCCCATGTGGCATCTTCATCATCAGCGTCTTCAAAGGCACCACCTGTGGTGTTCTCTGATACCGCTTTGGAATACCAAGCCGTTCTTGTATTCACATCTGTATTATTGAGGCCGCAAGCCCCAACCTTGATAAGAACTTCTCCTGCCTCTGGCACAGGCACAGGCCAATCTTCGCGCCATTGCAATTGGTCAAAATCGCCATGACCCATAAGGACGAATGCGTTCATCTGATCAGTCATAGTCATTATCTCCTAACAGATGTCATGGGCGCGGCTGGTCCGGCTCATCAATCGCGCTACGCATCCAACTTTGCAGGGCTTTGATTGAATGTTCTGAATTCACGCCGCAGGCGGGGTCTACAACCAATGGCCCTGGACGGTAGCCGCGTGACTTCAAGCCTTTTTGTACTGATTCCACGAGATGAATATCTTCTTCCACCGTCGTTTCTCTATCTTGAATAGCCAATTTGTGAATGACATCAGCCTCATGGCCGCCGCCAGTATACCACCCGCGATAGACAACCACATGATCCGCGTCAATGGCGCGCCAATGATAGGTGTTGATGACATTGCCGGGATAGACCTGGAACGAGAATAAAGGCCACAAGAACCAGCTCGAATACTCTGTGGCATGTGATTTCGAGGTGTCGATATGATAGGTCATATCATCAAGATTTTGGCATTCCGTCATATGTCGTAGGCAATAGCCCTGCGGCTGAATATCATAGGTCTCTGGCTTCACAACACCGGTTGAGAATGTTGGGTGGTTTAGCGAGCAATGATAACATTCTGAGTAATTTTCAACGGAGACTTTCCAGTTACAATTTTCAGGTATTTCCACATATTCAAGAGGGCGTAATTCTTCCCAATGTGGCACAAAGGCCTGAAGTTCCGTGCGGACATTCGGGAACCAGTCATCCATTGGTGCGGCATCGTCATCAAGGTTCACAAAGATAAAGCCTAAAAAGATTTCTGTGCGCACGCTTGTCAGACAAATTTTTGAGCCGTCAAACCCCGTAACTGATTTTGTATTAGGCCCGGCCCGGAATTGGCCATCCAAATCATAAGTCCAGGCATGATATGGGCATGTGATCACGCGTGATGATCCGGCGCCAGAGACCAATTGATGGGCGCGATGCTGACACACATTATAGAAGGTATTGATGCTGCCATCACGATTCATGACGCAAAATAGATTTTGCCCGGCAATTTCAAACGTAAAATAGTCGCCAGGTTTTTGCAGCAAGGATTGGTGGCCTGCAAATTGCCAGGTTTTGGCGTGAAGGCTATCTTGTTCCAGTGCGAATAACGCAGGGTCTGTGTAATAACGCGCTTCTAATGACAAGATGGGGGAGTCAGTCATTTTATTCCTCATAATATAAGCCCAGCTCGTGGCGATGCTGGTGGAAATTTTCAACACGGTCCGCAATTTCATCACTTGCAACAGCGACAACAAAGGACAAGAGCGTCTCAAGGACAGCTATTATCGCAACAGATGATGGGAAAGATTGAGATGTGTCAATATGAATGATAAATGGATGATCTGCTTGCGTGATAACCGGCGAAGCAAAAGAGTCAGACAGCGATACTAATTTCATGCCACGCTCTTTAGCAAATCTGGCTGTCTCTAATACTTCCTTGCGATAAGGGCTCATCGTAATGGCAATTAACACATCATCTTCTGTGGCACGCGATAAATCATCAATAGCTGTTGAGGCGGGGCGCGGAATGGCCGTGAAATCATTCATGCCAGTTGAAGCAAGATAAGCAAAATTGGCTGCATTTGTATAATTGACACCCACACCCATCACATAGACATGTTTGGCTCGCCAAATGGTCTCTGCCGCAGCACGCAAGGAGGCCTCATCAATGCCTGCAAAGCTCTGTTCAAGATTTCCAATGGCATCATTCACCATATTGGCATAGAGCTGTCCCATGTCGCCTGTTTGGCGAATGGTCTGAAGCCATCTCACACGATCTGGAAAATCAGCTTGGCCTTTGCGTAGCTGATTCCGGAATAATTCGCGAAATTCATCATAGCCATCATAACCAAGCTCATGTGCCAAGCGCACAAAGCTGTTTGGCTTTACATCGGCGGCATCGGCGAGCACACGCACAGACGAGATTGGTACATCTTGGGGATTATCCATGACGTAGCGGGCAGCCTTTCGCAATTGGGGCGAAAAGCTCTCAAATCGCTGACCAATATGGTCGATGATATGTTCAATACGCGCTTGTTCCATGTTGTAAAAATTACCGCAGCCTGATGTG
>CALEYP010000046.1 GCA_937924895.1 uncultured Alphaproteobacteria bacterium | reverse complement strand
ATTGGTCAGCGTGAGAAGATGAGTGTGATGCTGCTCTATCCGTTGCTTGGCAATTTCTTGGTCATGGGCCTTATTTTTCCCTGTGTGTATGTGCCTATGCCTTTGGCGCATCTACAGGCGATCGGCCTTATCTCTATCTTGGGGTTCTTGGCGATGATGTGCCTCATCTCAGCCTTTCAGCGCAGTGATGCAGCGATTATCTCGCCGATGCAATATTCTCAAATTATTTGGGCAGGGCTCTTTGGTGTCCTTGTCTTTGATGAGGCGGTGACAACGCCGCTTCTCATTGGCTCTACCCTTATCATTGGCAGCGCGGTTTACATCATCCAGCGTGAGCGTGTGAAGGCGCAATCTCTCAAGCCTGTGTTAACCGATATTACCAGCCGTCCAGAGACAGGGTTGCGCCCCCGCTATTCTCTATTGGGTCGCAAAGCCTCTCGATCAGATGATCTATCTGCATAGGCCTCAAATTTCGTAACATCTAATAATAATCCTTTCTGAGGGTCTCCCTTATGCTTTTGTCTCATTTCACCCAGAGGGCGTATCTGGTGATGTGTGAGAGGAAGCGCGGCTTGCGATGGGGAGATAGATGGCGAATGTGGATCTCTGTGATTTTTTGGCTCATTTAGGCGAAGCCATTCGTGTGGCCCATGATAGCTGTGCGGATGCCTCAGTGAGCTATCTTGAATCCTTCCTTGAGCCAGATAGCACAGAGGATTTTTATCATTTTAAATCCATCAATGTGAAAATCGGGCAAGAGATCATAGAGGTGCCACTTTTCGGCTTAACGCCGCAAGGGCATCTAGATCTGGATAAGCTAGAGGTGGAGTTTGACACGATAATTGGTGTCGATACCTCGCATGCTGGTCATTTGGCATCTAGAGCCGGCAATCCGCGTTTCTCCATGACCTTGTCGCGGGGGCTTTTATCACGGGGGACTGAGATGAAAGTCAAAGCCTCATTCAGCCTGAAAGAGCCCTGTGAGACAGCTGAGCAAATCCGCGACAGGCTAAACAAATTAATACCATTACAAAGTCATAGGGAGGACCTGAAAGATGGCGGAATATGAAGAAAGAGAAAGACAAAAGTTCAATGATTTAGGCAATCAATTAGGAGGAATTGTTACAGCGCTAGCTGCCGCAGATTCGGCGACCAAAGCTGCCTCATTAGATAGGCAGGTGAAAATCTTATCCATGGATAATATCACGGCCTCGGCCAAAACCTCGATTATTGGCCATGATACACCTTTGCAGGTGAATTATGACGTACCAGCTGCAATTGTCTCTGATATGCGAGCCTTGGTTGTCAAAGAGGCGATGATCGAGACCACCATGAATGTCACAGCCAGCACGGAAGAATCCCTCAATATCAATTCGCAGACACAAGTAGGGGGCGAAGCATCGGTGGGGTTTGGCCTGTTTAAAGCAACCGCAAATTTCAGCGCCACGGTTGGTGTTGATAAAAGCCAGCGGCGCAAATCTGATTATGCCTCATCCTTGCACATCACCATTAATATGAGCCAATCAGAGGCCCCTGAAGGCATAATGCGGATCATTGATTCCATGAATGATGTGGTCAAAACAGCGACTGATATCAATATGGCGCTCATGGTGCAGGGGCAACCGGCGCTATCTGGTGATGGTGCGGCGGCCTTAGCACCTGCCACACCACAAGAGGGAGACGGGCAATGATTCAAACGACCAAAAATGATGTTGTCTTCTCCGGTCATGGCGCAGTCTTGCCAGAGGCAGGGCGCGTGACACGCGTGCCTTATGGGGTTGAATTCTATATGTTTGGCCCGCCTGGCATTACGATAACGGATGAGCTAGGTCAGAAACTTGAGGGGGGCATCGCGATTTCACGCTTTTTTATTACCTCGCCTCGCACTGGCTCTCCATCACCTTTACAGCCCACCATTGTGACAGAAAATTCAGGCGCTATTCCGAATTTGCGTCTATCTGCCCCTCGGAAGCTTGCGATTGGCGGACAGGGGGTTGTGCCTCATATTATTGGCGTTGAAGCTGAAACAGATCTCACAACGCTTTGGCAAAGGCTTGCGCCCTTCCGCAAGCAAGGACAGACTTTGCGTGTGTTTTGGGCCGCCTGCACATCAATGGGACAAACAGATCCCGTGGTTGACGGTGAATAGGGGGCTAGTCGATCACAAATAGGCTATCAAAGCGTAATGTTTTTAGCACATTCATCAATGTCTCAGAGGGCGCGCGGAGGCGGATGGTCGCCCCTGAGGCTTTGAGGTGTTTATAGGCCAGCATCAAACAAGCCACACCACTTGAGTCAATATAAACAAGGTCGGAGGCATGAACTGTCATATCTATATGAGAGGGGATCGCTTCAAGAGCCGCGCGTAACTCAGATGTCATTGAAATATTGACATCACCGCGCAAAAATAAGGCCGTCTCATCATCATGTGTTTGAATTTCAAAGGCCATCGTTAGTTGGTTTCCGCATTGTCATCAATCGTGCCATATCCCGTTAGACAATTAGCCCGAAAAGGCAGAATTCGTCAATCTTTTGAATGAGGATAAGACGTGACAAGGCTCAGCTTTTATAAAAGCAAGCCATGGTAATATCATCAGATTGTGGGTAACGGGCCGCAAGCGCGCGAAAGAGATCTGGTGTCTTTGCTTTGAATGTTTGATCTTGTTGGGCAAGCCCCTGATAGGCGTCATCTTCAGTGTCAAAGGCACGGCCCGTTTCATCCACTAAATCGAGGATACCATCACTGAATACATATAACCGGCCCGATGACAGCGACAGGGTCTCTTCAGAAGTTGTGCGATAAAAGTCTTCGGGTAAGATGCCGATGGCTGGCCCGCCAGACCCAAAGCGGCGCCAATGTCCATCATCCGCAACATAAAGGCTATCTGGGTTCCCGCAATTCAGTACCGACACCTGTTGTCTATCAGCTGATAGCCTCACCAATGTGAGCGCTACGAATAACCCATCAGGGAAACGATCTTCTAGGATGCGGACGATGTGACAGAGCAGGTCTGTTAGGGTTGGGGCATCATAAAAGGCACGAAATGCCGTTAGTGTTTGCGCTAATAAAATGGCCGCATAGATGCCTTTGCCAGCCACGTCACCAGAGATATAAGTTATGCTGCCATCTGCATGCTGGGCAATCTCATGGAAGTCACCAGATAACTCATGTAACGGGACACAAATTGAATGTAAGCCCTCTGAAGTAAGAGTGTCTGGCACCAGCAATGTTTGGACGGTTCTGGCCTGTGCCAACTCATCTTGTATACGTTTGCTCCAGATATTGAGCTGTTCAGTCTTTTCTTTAATCTCTCGATTTTGCTTTTCGATCATCTGGCTATAGCTGGCCATCAATGCTTCAGCCTTGCTGGCGAGGCTTGCATCTGTTGCAAAGCCGCTATAGCCGGTTTTGGTGCTATGAAGCTCAATCTGATAGGATGTTGGGCGCATGGCTGCCGTATCAATCCGAAAGCGATAGGGTTTGCCGGCTTTTATAGCGCGATCACATTTCCGCGCCACAAAATCAGTGCTCAAAGAGGTGATATCTTGCCCAATCTCTGTGTCAAAAAGGGTCTGAAAGGAATCATTTTGTGACGTGATGAGAAAGGCCTCATCAAGGTCTAATAGAGGCAGCTGAAACACCGAAATAAGGGATGTCTCCTCACTCAACAATATCATCCTTTAACGAGGCTAAGATGCCAATGATTTGGGTGATATCTTCCTCTTCCACTTGATTATCTTCGAGAACCATTTGTACCGTTTTGGCCACTTCATCAAAGGCTAGGGCAGAAATTTTGAGGCCGGTATGCGCCGCTGTCATAGAACGTCCTGTATATTGCTCAGGCCCACCGAGCGCTTGGGATAAAAATTTCACTTGATGGTCCATCAACGATTTGAGGTCAGACCGGTCAAAATAAGGGGCTGTGATCTCATTCTCAATCAGCTCGTCATATAGCTCGGACACTAATTTGCTGATGGTGGCGAACCCACCATATTTTTCGAATAAAGACATGACCCCTCCCAGATCGCAGATATGTTCATTATCCGGAAGGTTAGTTTTCTCTAATCAAGTTGGCAAGCTTTGCCTAGTCAGAAAGGAAAAAGTCACAATATAGAAAACCGCCTCTTTCGACCACCTCACCTTTTTCCAGCTGAAGGGGGGTGGCAAAGCCTGGTCCATTTGCGACAACTGTGTGAAACTCACCATATTCACCACATGGATCAACATCGTCAGGTAAGGCAGCTAAAAAGGCCTCATCATAGCGCGCGCCACATAAATTCTCAGGTAGTTTCTTCGGGTCCATCGTGACGATATACGCCTCTAATCCCGCGGCTAACATCTCTTGTGCCAATGCTGTTGTGTCACGGCCCCATAGTGGTGTGTGCAGAGACACGCCAAAGGGTGTGAATAAAGATTGTCGATAAGATAAGACATCCTCTAGGAACAGATCGCCAAAGACCCAATCCTCTACGCCATCATTTTTGAATGTCTCAGCAACAGCGCCCATGCGGTCTTGATAGATTTCGTCTGTGCAAGGATTTGGTAAAGGAACATCAATGTAAGGCAGGCCAAGGGCCTCGGCTTGTGCTTCAGCAATTGTCCGACGTGTGCCATGGACAGCCACGCGTTCAAAAGCTTCATTTGAGCTAGATACCAAACCTACAATTTCAAAGTGAGTCTGTTTGCGGGCTTCGGCCAAGGCAAATGTGCTGTCCTTGCCTGATGACCAAGACATGAGGGCTTTTTTCTGAGTCATTGGAGTGCTTTCTCTATGGCGTCAAGGCCATCTGTTAAGGCGGCTGGCCCTGGTTGCAGAATAAGAGGTGACTTGATTTCGATAATGCGATCATGCGTGATAGCGGGAATATGGTGCCATCCCTCTCGCGCTTTAATGGCATGTTTTTGTACTTTTTTGCCACACCAGCTCGCAAGCATAATATCAGGCTGAGCCTCGATGACTTGCTCGGATGACACAAACCGGTCTGTGGCTGCCTTTTGGTCTGCCAGATGCGGGAATATGTCTTGCCCGCCAGCAATATGAATAAGTTCAGACACCCATTTAATGCCTGAAATCATCGGCACATCCCATTCTTCAAAATAGACTTTTGGGCGGGCCTTATTTTGATATTTCATTGCCATAGCCGATAGGCGTGTTTCAAAAGATTGTGCAAGTATCTCAGCTTTTTCTGTGGCACCGATAAGAGCGCCTAAATGGCGTATCATTGCTAAAATACCAGCAATATCACGTTGATTATACGCCATGACGGTCATACCGTTTTTCATCAGCTCGCTAGTGATGTCTGCTTGCAGATCGGAAAAGGTCAGCACAAGATCTGGTTCAAGTTCTAAAATTTTATCGATTCTAGCTGAGGTAAAGGCACCGACCCTAGGTTTTTCTTGACGCACCTGAGGGGGGCGAACCGCATAGCCAGTTACCCCGACGATGCGCGCCTCTTCGCCAAGCAAATAAAGTGTTTCAACCGTCTCTTCAGTCAGGCAAATAATGCGCTGTGGGGGAAAATGACGTAGGGACATGTGTGAAGCTCATTCACATAGATTATTGGTTGGTGCGCCGTTGGCAAATGCATCAATATGGCTAATCAGCTGGTCCCACAAAATTTGCATCGCCTCATCTGAAGCCCAAGCTGTATGTGGCGTGAGGATAAAATTAGGTCGATGAAGATTTTGCATGAAAATATGATCAGCAGCTGGGGGCTCGCTAGTCACCACATCAAAGCCTGCCCCTGCAATTTCGTCATTATCTAGCGCGGTGATCACATCTGTTTCATTTACCAACCCGCCACGTGAGGCATTGATTAAAATGGCGGTCTGTTTCATCGCTTTGAATTCTGGAGCTGCGATTAAATCGCGTGTCTCTGGTGTAAGCGGGCAATGCAGTGAAATGACATCAGCTTGTGAAATCACTTCATCAAAGCTGTGATATCCCTCTGGTATGGTGCTAGCACCTTTGCGTGCCGCTTTCATAACCGTCATTCCAAAAGCCTCAGCAATGCGTGCGACGGCGCTGCCAATTGTGCCAGAGCCAATAAGGCCTAAGACAGACCCGTTCAAATCCGCAATAGGATGGTTGAAGAAGCAGAATTGTTCCGATTTTTGCCATGCCCCTTGTGCTACATCTGCTCCATAACCTTTGAGCGCACGACGCAAGCCAAGGATAAGAGCAAAGCAATGTTCTGGCACTGTCGTTTGGGCATAACCGCGAATATTAGAGACAATGATTCCTCTCGCACGGCAGGCCTCAATATCAATCTTATCAAAGCCTGTTGCTGAGATGGCAATCATCTTTAAATCGGGCAATTGCGCGATGTCATCTGCTGATAGTGCGACTTTATTGAGAACGGCAATATCAGCGCCTTTTAAGCGACCAATGACATCCTCTTGCGCGGTGCGGTCATAGCTAACCCATTCATGCGTACAAGTTGGTTTACGCAAGTGAATGGCAGGGCCAATCGTGGCCCTATCCAAATGGACAATATGATATGATGACATAATCACTCTCTTCACAATTTCCGCTCCACAGTGGCGCAGCGTCTGCTGGAGTGCAAGTCTAATCTGTCATTGTTATGGTGTGGGGGTGACCTTATCTAAGACGTCGGTGAATTCGGCAATAGTACCTGGAATATTTTGCAACTTATCCAATCCAAATAAGCCAATCCGGAAGGTCTTAAATTCATCAGACTCGCCACATTGCAATGGCACGCCAGCTGCGATTTGCACGCCTTCTTTGGCGAAGGCGGCACCAGATTTCATATTATCATCTTTTGTATGACAAACGATAACAGACGGAGATTCAAAGCCCTTGGCAGCAAGGGATTTATAGCCTCTTTGTGCCATGATTCCACGCAGACTCATGCCTAATTCGATTTGTGCTTCTTTTGCTTTTTCAAATCCAAAATCTTGGACTTCCAAGAACGTGTCATAAAATTGTGCGAGCCCATCTGTAGGCATTGTGGCATGATAGGCATGTCCGCCATTAACGTAACTCATCATAATCTGATGCCATTTTTTCAGATCTAAGACAAAGCTATCAGCCTCAGTCTCTTCTAATCGCACTAGGGCGGCATCAGATAACATGACAACACCGGCACAAGGTGTCGAGGTCCAACCTTTTTGAGGGGCCGTGATAAGAACGTCAACACCAAGGGATTTCATATCTACCCACAGCGCGCCGGACGCGACACAGTCAAGCACGAACAGGGCCCCAACCTCATGTGCTGCCTCTGCTATGGCACTGAGATAGGTATCAGGCATTACCAGGCCGGCTGAGGTCTCGACATGGGGAGAGACAACAAGGCGCGGTTTTTCTTGGTGAATGCGGGCAATGATATCTTCGAGCGGAGCCGGGGAGAATTGCTGATCAGCAGCCTCGCTATCGGCTTGTGCCACGACGATTTCAGCATGCAGCGGCGTTACGCCTTGGTCAAAAATTTGTGTCCAGCGATAACTAAACCAGCCATTACGGACCACCAATACCTTTTCATGACGTGCAAATTGCCGCGCCACAGCTTCCATGCCGAAACTACCGCCGCCGGGAATGAGGGCGCATGAAGATGCCTGATACACATCGCATAGGCCCTCATGCAGTCCCCGCATAACCTCTTGAAAGCCACCTGACATTGAATTCAGAGAGCGGTCTGTAAAGACGACGGAAAATTCTTTTAGTGTCGAGTGTCGCTTATTTGTCATTGCATGTGCCATAGTATCCTCCAAAACCTGTCATTGTAAGATAGTGTGGGGAATTAACTTTTCTAGGTCAGCGTGGTATTCTGCCGCAGTTTGCGCCTGCAGCCTAAACATATTGTTTTTTTTAAGGAGCCTATATTGGCACAGAGACATATTTCAGATGATCTGGTGGCACGCATTTCCGCCCTTTGTGAGGGAGAAGATGACGTGATTGCGAAGATGGCGACGATATCTTGTGAGTTATATCATGCAGTCGATGGTTATGACTGGGTCGGCTTTTATCGTGTGACAGCACCGCAGATGCTGAAAATTGGACCTTATCAGGGCGGTCATGGCTGTTTGAGCATTCCCTTCTCTAAGGGCGTGTGTGGTGCTGCGGCGCGGCTTGCCGCGACACAGCTTGTTGACGATGTCACAGCGTTCGATGGTCATATTGCCTGCTCAAGCTCTACACAATCAGAGCTAGTTCTTCCGATATTTGACACAACTGGCGCGGTTATTGCTGTCCTTGATATAGATTCTGATAGGCCGGCGTTCTTCTCATCTGATGATGCGGCCACGCTTGAAGCTTTGATGAGGGCCCTATTTACAAATTGATAAAAGTGCGCTTTTCGGATAGTTGCTGATAGTCGCTACTCGCTAGGGCGCGAGCCGTGAGGATCAGAGACGTAGCGATGAGATGTAAGGAATGGTTCGCGCCGTGTGTCTTTGTCTCAGCGCTCATCCCTATCGCTATCCGCGTTCGTCTAGGGTAAAAACTGTCACGTTTCTGTCATAAAAGTAAGTTATTAATTAGCAAAGGCTCACCTTTCATCAGGAGATTTGGTCATGATACGCAGATTAGCCGCTGAATGTTTAGGAACGGCTCTCCTCGTTTGCACGGTGGTGGGGTCTGGGATTATGGGCGATGCGCTATCTGGCGGGAATGATGCTGTCGCATTGCTTGGTAATACTATTGCGACAGGGGCCATTTTATATGTCCTTATTACCATGTTTGGCCCGCTCTCAGGTGCCCACTTCAACCCAGTGGTCTCTCTCGTGATGGCTTTGTTGGGTGAAATGACAGCCAAGACGGCCTTGGTTTATAGCGTTGTTCAAATTGCGGGCGGGGTTATCGGCACGTGGGTCGCTCATCTTATGTTTGAGCTACCATTATGGCAATTATCTGAGACGATGAGATCTGGTGCCGCGCAATATGGCTCTGAGGTTGTTGCGAGCTTTGGCCTGCTTCTTGTTATTCTTTTGGGACGTCATTTCCGCCCTGAACAAGTGGCTTCGCTCGTCGGCTTTTATATCACAGCAGGTTATTGGTTCACAGCCTCAACGAGCTTTGCAAACCCAGCCGTGACAATCGCACGCACATTCTCGGACAGCTTTGCTGGTATTCATTATGGTGACACAATCCCGTTTATTTTTGCGCAAATAATAGGCGCTATCATTGCCTTATTCGTGGCAAAATATTTCCTAGCAACACAGCAGCCCACCTAGCCCGTTACGAGGCAGATGGCGTGAACTGCCTCACATGGTCTAAGCGTTGTCATCGAGCGGGATTACCATCTCACAATAATGTGAGGAGTATGTGACAGGTCATAGGCTTGCTATTTCACGCCAATGTGCTAGCTCTGAGGGGTAGTTTATTTGGTTAATGTTTTGCGCGCATGTGAAGGAAAAGCGGATGGCAAGTAATATCAGAGGATTGCATCATACGGCATTTCGCTGTCGTGATTCTGAGGCAACAAGACAATTTTACGAAGATTTTTTAGGGTTACCACTCGCTGAAACACTTGAGATTGGTATTACAAAAACAGGTGACCAGTCACAATATCTGCATACATTCTATCAGATGGATGATGGTAGCTTTATGGCCTTTTTCGAAGCGCCAGAAATGCCATTCACATTTAAGGATCAGCATGATTTTGATATGCATATCGCATTAGAAGTACCGCATGACCATATGATGGCGATGAAGACAAAAGCTGAGGCCGCTGGTATGGAATGTCGCGGTGTGAGCGATCATGGCTTTATCCATTCGATGTATCTGCGCGACCCGAGTGGTTATGTAGTGGAATTAACCACCAAGACAGACAGCCATGATGAGGCAGTTGACCCGCAGACCAACGGCGCACGAGAGAAATTGGATAGATGGACAAAGACAAAGCGAGAGGCTGGTGTCGGGCCTGACCAAGATCCGGGCTTTGGGCGTGTTGAAACAGGGGCCGAAGTGATTGGTACGGCAGGCGAGCGATTATAATATGTCCGTCCGTAAAAGGATGTGAAAACCCGCCACATATCTGGCGGGTTTTTTTCTGCGCCACGCTCAGCTGTAATTAACGCTAGACCTGTCTTGCCTGACTGAGATAAGACGGGCAGGTGGGATAAGGGAGCATCTGGATGAATTGGCAAAAATTGCGTGATGACATTGTTGTGGTCTCTTGGAATTTGTTCAAGATTATGATCCCAACGCTGGTCGTCGTTAAAATATGCCAAGAGGCCGGACTTGATATGTGGCTGGCTGATATGATGGCACCTGTCATGGGGCTTATGTCATTGCCGTCATCATTGGCCATTGTGCTGACAACAACCATGTTGACCAATCCTTATGCTGGTTTGCTTGTTGCGTCATCACTGCCAGATTTAGCAGGTTTGTCGGTTGGGCAAATGTCGGTTCTCGCGCTCTTTATGCTCTTAACGCATTCCTTGCCAATTGAGGTGATGATTTCACGCCGCACAGGCGTCAGGGCACGTGTTGTGATCGCATTGC
>CALEYP010000045.1 GCA_937924895.1 uncultured Alphaproteobacteria bacterium | reverse complement strand
AGATTGCGCAAGTCACCGAGAAAACTGTGACAGCAGAAGAGCTGTATGGTGAGGCCGCAACTGAAGAGGCAAAGCCAGCAGCCAAGAAAGCTGCCAAAAAGACAGCCAAGAAAGCCGCAGCTAAGAAAGCCGCAGCCAAGAAGGCACCTGCGAAAAAAGCAGCCGCTAAAAAAGCAGCCGCAAAGAAAAAATAAATCTGCCTCGTATGAAGGGCCACTCTTAAAAGTGTGGCCTAACGATGCTATAAAAAATATGTTAGGGGTTGGCGTTCTGAACGTTAACCCCTAAATTTATGGTAGTGAATGATTAACCACGTTATGATGAACATCACTTCAGTTTAGTTAAGAGTAAGAGACGATAATGTTGCCTTTTGATACACCCGAACAATCAGCCCTTATCCCTATGGTCATTGAACAGACCAGCCGCGGTGAGCGCTCATTTGATATTTATTCTCGTCTTTTAAAAGAGCGTATCATTTTCTTAAATGGCCCTGTTGAAGATAATATGGCGTCCGTGATTTGCGCCCAGCTGCTATTTCTGGAATCTGAAAACCCAACCAAAGATATCTATATGTATATCAACTCGCCTGGCGGTGTTGTGACATCTGGTCTCGCCATTTATGACACGATGGAATATATCCGTCCGGATGTTGCGACGGTCTGTATGGGGCAAGCTGCCTCAATGGGATCATTGCTGCTCACCGCTGGTGCGGCAGGCAAGCGTTATTGCCTTCCGAATGCCCGTATCATGACGCATCAGCCATCAGGCGGCTTCCAAGGTCAAGCGACTGATATTGAAATTCATGCAAGAGAGATTATCAATCTACGCGGCCGTCTCAATGGCATTTACACAAAACATACAGGGCAAACCCTAAAGCAAATTGAGAAAATCATGGAGCGCGATACGTTCATGTCTCCTGAAGAAGCCAAATCTCTTGGCCTAATTGATGAGGTGGTATCTCAACGTCCTAAGGCGGAATAGGCCCCTAAATTAGGAAAAAATCCTTTCAGACAGCTTTTTTGTTGTCTGAAGTTATTGCCCGAGACTAGACTGATAATGAGGGATAGGGGGCAGGATAGACGCAACAGGGTATCCTGTCGCACAAAAGAAGGAGCCACCAATGGCGAAAACAACAGGCGACGACAGCAAATCAACGCTCTTCTGCTCATTTTGTGGCAAGAGCCAGCATGAAGTGCGGAAATTGATTGCGGGTCCAACTGTTTTCATTTGTGATGAATGGGTAGAGCTTTGCATGGATATTATCCGTGAAGAGCATAAGGGGTCACTACCGAAAGGTCATGATGGCGTCCCTACACCTGCGGATATCAATAAAGTCCTTGATGACTATGTGATTGGGCAGGCCAAAGCCAAGCGCGTCTTATCCGTCGCGGTTCATAACCATTATAAGCGCCTTGCCAATGCGGGTAAGACAGGCGATCTTGAAATCGCAAAGTCAAATATCCTATTAGTGGGCCCAACAGGCTGTGGTAAGACCCTTTTGGCGCAATCACTAGCTCGTATGCTGGATGTACCCTTTACCATGGCAGATGCGACCACATTGACCGAGGCTGGTTATGTGGGTGAAGATGTTGAGAACATCATCCTAAAGCTTCTTCAGGCCGCCGATTATAATGTAGAGAAAGCCCAGCGTGGTATTGTCTATATTGACGAAGTTGACAAGATTTCCCGCAAATCTGATAACCCATCTATCACCAGAGATGTATCTGGGGAAGGGGTCCAGCAGGCGCTTTTGAAAATCATGGAAGGCACTGTGGCCTCTGTGCCACCACAAGGTGGCCGTAAGCATCCGCAGCAAGAATTCCTGCAAGTTGATACCACAAATATCCTCTTTATCTGTGGCGGTGCCTTTGCTGGCTTGGATAAGATGATTGCTGGGCGTAATGCTGGCGCTGGTATTGGGTTCGGTGCTGATGTGCGGGGCCCTGATGATAAAAGCTTGTCTGAGTTGTTTTCTGAGCTTGAGCCTGAGGATTTGATCAAATTTGGTCTTATCCCTGAATTCGTCGGCCGTCTCCCTGTGATTGCAACGCTCGAAGATCTTGATGAAGATGCGCTGGTTCGCATTCTGACAGAGCCGAAAAATGCACTGACTAAGCAATATAGTGCGCTATTTGACATGGATGATGTGCGGCTAGAATTCCGCGAGGAAGCATTGCGTGCCATTGCCCGCAAAGCGATTGAGCGCAAAACAGGGGCTCGTGGCTTGCGGTCTATTATGGAAAGCATCTTGATGGATACGATGTTTGATATCCCAACAGCTAGTGATATCGAAGAAGTCGTGATCAATGAAGAGGTGGTAAATGATAATGCCAAACCTCTTGTTGTGCATGCTGCAAGCCCGAAAAAAGCCTAACTGAAGGGGCGCTGTGATTGCAGCGCTCGCTTTTTTTGAATGGCTCCCTCGCAAGCCTTTGGTTTGTGACAGGCGGAAAAAGTAAAAACAATTTGCCTCGCCTCTTGAAGTTGAGGCGCTGAACACACATTTCCAAAGGATAGACTTTGGTAAATGGGGAACCTATTAAAATGTCTGAAACCACTGCTCATGTCCTACCAGTTTTGCCACTGCGTGATATTGTTGTCTTTCCGCATATGATTGTTCCGCTCTTTGTGGGGCGCGAAAAATCAGTCAAGGCACTTGAAGCTGTTATGGCAGAAAACAAGCAAATTTTGCTTTTGACGCAGCGTGATGCCGCCACGGAAGACCCGCAGCAATCAGACATGTATGAAATGGGCACACTCGGCCATATTCTGCAATTATTGAAATTGCCAGATGGGACGGTCAAAGTATTGGTTGAGGGGACATGCCGCGCGCAAATTACCTCATTCCATGAGAATTCCGAATTTATGGCAGCCGAATTCATCGAATTACCAGATGATGAAAACCCTGAATCTGAAGTTATCGCGATGGGACGCGCTGCTGTTCAGCAATTTGAGAATTATATCAAATTGAATAAAAAGATTGCATCTGAGGTTATGGTCTCTGTGAACCAGATTGAAGAGCCATCTAAGATCGCAGATACGCTTGCCTCTCATCTGTCAGTTAAGATTGAGGAAAAGCAGGATTTGCTTGATCAAACCTCTGTGAAGGACCGTCTCGAAGCCATTTTTACCATGATGGAAGGCGAAATGTCTGTGCTGCAGGTGGAAAAGCGCATTCGCAATCGCGTCAAACGCCAAATGGAGAAAACCCAGCGCGAATATTATTTGAATGAGCAAATGAAAGCCATTCAGAAAGAACTAGGCGAGGGCGAAGATGGTCGCAGCGAACTAGATGAGCTAGAAGCCAAAATCGAAGAGCGCCGTATGCCGAAAGAGGCCAAAGAAAAAGCGCAAGCTGAGCTAAAGAAGCTGCGTAATATGGGCCCGATGAGTGCCGAAGCCACAGTGGTGCGTAATTATCTTGACTGGATGACAGACGTGCCGTGGAAAAAGGCGTCTCGTCTAAAAAATGATATTCAGGAATCACGTGCGATTCTTGATGCTGATCATTATGGGCTAGAGAAGGTCAAAGAGCGCATCATTGAATATCTTGCTGTGCAATCACGCACAAAGAAGTTAAAAGGCCCGATCTTGTGCCTCGTTGGCCCACCAGGTGTTGGTAAGACGTCGCTTGGCAAGTCAATTGCCAAAGCAACAGGCCGTAAATTTGTGCGGATGGCGCTTGGCGGTGTGAGAGATGAGGCTGAAATTAGAGGCCATCGCCGGACCTATATTGGTGCTATGCCAGGCAAGATCGTGCAAGGCATGAAAAAGGCAGGAACAAATAACCCACTCTTTTTGTTAGATGAGATCGATAAGCTGGGCGCTGATTGGCGTGGCGATCCATCATCAGCATTATTAGAGGTGTTGGATCCAGCGCAGAATAGCGCTTTCCAGGATCATTATCTCGAAGTGGATTTTGACCTCTCAAATGTCATGTTCATCACAACATCAAACAGCATGAATATGCCACAGCCTTTGCTAGATAGAATGGAGATCATCAATCTCTCTGGCTATACAGAGGATGAGAAGGTAGAGATTGCAAAGCGCCATATGGTCTCAAAGCAGATTGCTGACCATGGCTTGCGTGACGGTGAGCTAACGATTGAAGATAGCGCGTTAACTGCCATTATTCGCTATTACACAAGAGAAGCTGGCGTCCGTAGCCTTGAGAGAGAAATCGCTAAGATTGCCCGTAAAGCGGTCACAAAGATTGTGTCAGGCGATGAAGTGACTGTCACAGTAAATGCGGACAACATCACAGATTATCTTGGCGTCAAGCGCTTTAAGTTTGGTGAAATTGATTCTGAAGACCAGGTGGGGATTGTAACAGGTCTTGCTTGGACACAGGTCGGTGGTGAATTGCTTCAGGTGGAAGCTGTCAAGGTGCCAGGCAAGGGGCGTGTGACCGCAACAGGGAAGCTAGGTTCCGTAATGAAAGAATCAATTCAGGCCTCTGAATTTTTCATTAAATCACGCGCTAACTCATTTGGTATTAGCCAAACACGTGCTGATAAATCTGATATTCACGTTCATGTGCCAGAAGGTGCGACCCCAAAAGATGGTCCATCTGCGGGTGTTGCCATGGTAACAGCGATTGTCTCAGCCCAAACAGGTATTCCTGTGCGCAAAGATGTCGGGATGACAGGGGAGATGACCTTGCGTGGCCGCGTTCTTGCTATTGGTGGCCTGAAAGAGAAGCTTTTGGCAGCGCAAAGAGGCGGTATTCGTACTGTATTGATTCCTAAGGAAAATGAGAAGGATTTGGCTGAAATCCCAGATAATGTCAAAGAGGATTTAACCATCATCCCAATTACCTATATCGATGAAGCGCTCGAAGCAGCTCTGACTGAGATGCCAAAAGCACTTACGGAAGAGGAAGAAGCAGCGATTGCGGCTGAGGCAGCAAAATCAAAGGCTGATTCTGAACGGGTGACCCATTAGGAATTATTGTCAACTGATAAAAATGCGTGAAAGTCGCAGAAAAGCTAAGTTTTTTTGTTGACCGTCTGCGCGAGCTATGGCTACCATCACCGTACAAATACATTGTATTAACCATTTCTAGTTAGGGGGCATCCCATGAATAAAAATGATCTTGTATCTGCAGTCGCAGAAGGTTCAGGTCTTTCAAAGGCAGACGCAGGCCGCGCTGTTGACGCAGTTTTCGCAAGCATCGAAGGTGCTTTGAAGAGCGGTGATGAAGTACGTATCGTTGGTTTCGGCTCATTCTCAGTGGCACATCGCGCAGCTAGCACAGGCCGCAACCCACGTACAGGTGAAACAATTCAAATTGCAGCATCAAAGCAGCCAAAGTTCAAGGCTGGTGCTCCATTGAAGGCAGCTGTAAATAGCTAAATTTTTTGCTTTATTTTTCTGCGCTGACTGGTTATAAGCTGGTCAGCGCTTTTTATTGGCGACTTATGACGGGTGGTTAGCTCAGCTGGGAGAGCAACTGGTTTACACCCAGTAGGTCGGGGGTTCGAGCCCCTCACCACCCACCATAAGGTCTCGCCACTCCGTCGATAGACGATTTCCCAAACATGTTGAAAATAAGCCAAGGCAAAATGGTAAGCCGCAAAGCGACTGGGTTGTCTAAAAATAGGCCATGCGCCTTTTTTTTTGGTTTTAATCACAAATAGCTGAATTTTCATGCATATTTTTGCTTGCATCTCTGCGTGGCTTTGCGTTATACCATGCGCACCGCAGGACGTTGCGTCCGGTATATTGCGGGGGTGTAGCTCAGTTGGTTAGAGCGCCGGCCTGTCACGCCGGAGGTCGCGGGTTCGAGTCCCGTCACTCTCGCCACTTTTTATTATCCGCCCAGCCATGATTTGGTTGGGTTTTTTGTTTTTTAAAGGGTGATATTTCCGCGGTTCAGCCCTTGCATTTCCCCAAGCAAAAGACTACACATTACGCAATTTCGCACGGGGGCGACATTAAGTCGCAAAACTTTCGGGGTGTAGGGTTATGCAAGACTATCTTGTGAATTATCTTCCGATTGCCATTTTTCTTGGTATCGCAATTGCCTTATCAGCGGCGTTGGTCATAGGGTCTTTAATCGTTGGTCAGCGTAAACCTGACAGTGATAAATTAACATCATATGAATGTGGTTTTGATGCGTTTGATGATTCGCGCAAGCCGTTTGATGTTCGCTTTTATCTTGTGGCCATTTTGTTCATTATCTTTGACCTCGAGGTTGCGTTTTTATTCCCATGGGCCGTGTCCTTGGGTGGGATCGGCTTATTTGGTTTTTGGTCCATGGTATTGTTCCTAGCCGTGTTGACGGTTGGCTTTGCTTATGAATGGAAAAAAGGCGCCCTTGATTGGGAATAAGCGGCATAGTGAGAAGCAGAGGTTATCTCAATGAGCATGAATAATTTAGATCTGAACACACCTATCCCACCAGGCAAAGATCAAGATATGATCTTAAATGCGGTAACAGATGAAATTGCCAATCGTGGTTTTGTGATTGCAAAAGCGGACAAGTTATTTAACTGGGCCCGCTCTGGTTCGTTATGGCCTATGACATTTGGGCTTGCCTGTTGTGCCGTTGAAATGATGCATTCCGCAGCTAGCCGGTATGACATGGACAGATATGGCATGCTGTTCCGTCCAAGCCCTCGCCAATCAGATGTGATGATTGTGGCGGGAACGCTGACGAATAAGATGGCGCCTGCGTTGCGCCGTGTCTATGACCAGATGCCAGAACCGCGTTGGGTTCTTTCAATGGGCTCATGTGCGAATGGTGGTGGTTATTATCATTATTCTTATGCTGTTGTGCGTGGTTGTGACCGCATTGTACCTGTTGATGTCTATGTGCCTGGTTGTCCACCAACCGCTGAAGCTCTGATTTATGGTCTTTTGCAATTGCAGAAGAAGATCAGACGCACATCAACAATTGCGCGTGGTTAAGGGAAGGCGAGGACATGGAACAAGCGACTTTCCCTCTTGATAATGTCAAACAAGCGCTGTCTGGCCTTATTGAAGATGTATCTGCAGAATCAGGCGAGGTGGTTGTACGCTGTGCGGCCGCCCATATTATTGAGGTGCTCACAGCGCTTCGTGATGAGCCAACCCTCGCCTTTGACCAGCTTACAGATTTGACAGCTGTTGATTTCCCAAGCCGCCCTTATCGTTTCCAGCTTGTCTATCAGATGCTGTCTATCACCCATAATCTGAGAATGCGTGTTCTTGTATCCGTCCCAGAAGGTGAGGTCGTGCCGTCTGTTCGCCCTGTCTTTGCCTCTGCTGATTGGGCAGAACGTGAAGTATGGGATATGTTTGGCATCTTCTTTGCCGGTCACCCCGATTTACGTCGCTTATTGACAGATTATGGGTTTGAAGGTCATCCGCTTCGTAAGGATTTCCCGCTGACAGGGTATGTGGAGGTCCGCTATGATGACACGCAGCGCCGCGTTATTTATGAGCCTGTGCACCTCACACAAGAATTCCGTGATTTTGACTTCCTAAGCCCTTGGGAAGGTGTGCAGCGTGATATTCAAACCGCTGATGATGAGCAGGAGTCAGCCACATGAGTGAAATGCAAATTCGTCCAATGACACTCAATTTCGGTCCGCAACACCCTGCGGCCCACGGTGTGCTTCGCCTTGTCCTTGAAATGGATGGTGAGGTGATTGACCGTGCTGACCCGCATGTAGGGTTGCTGCATCGTGGAACTGAAAAGCTGATTGAGAATAAGACCTATCTTCAGGCGTTACCTTATTTTGACCGCCTTGATTATGTGTCACCTATGAACCAAGAACATGCTTGGGCGCTCGCTGTTGAGAAAGCGCTTGGCATTGAAGTGCCAAAAAGAGCGCAATATATCCGTGTATTATATTGTGAAATTGGCCGTATCTTGAACCATTTGCTGAACCTCACAACATTTGCGATTGATGTGGGGGCGATGACGCCACTTCTTTGGGGCTTTGAAGAACGCGAGCATCTGATGGAATTTTATGAGCGTGCTTGTGGGGCTCGTCTCCATGCTGCTTACTTCCGTCCAGGTGGTGTTCATCAGGACCTGCCTGATGGTCTCGCAGATGATATTTTGAAATGGGCAGATAAGTTTCCAGAATTCATTAATGATTTGGAAACATTGCTGACTGAAAACCGTATTTTCAAACAGCGTACGGTTGATATTGGTGTGATGAACCGTGAAGAAGCCTTAAATTACGGCATGACTGGCCCTTGTTTGCGGGCGTCAGGCGTGGCGTGGGATTTGCGGAAATCACAGCCTTATGACGCTTATGCTGAGATGGATTTTGATATTCCTGTTGGTAAGACAGGTGATTGCTACGCCCGTTATTTGGTGCGGATTGAAGAAATGCGCCAATCATTGCGCATCATCAAGCAATCAATCGAAAACATGCCGACAGGTCCTGTCTTAGCGCCCGATAATAAAGTCACACCACCACGGCGTGCGGATATGAAGAATTCAATGGAAGCATTGATTCATCACTTTAAGCTTTATACCGAAGGATTCCACGTCCCAGAAGGTGAGAGCTATACAGCCGTGGAAGCGCCAAAAGGTGAATTTGGTGTCTATCTCGTAGCCGATGGCACAAATAAGCCATATCGCGCTCGTCTGCGGGCACCAGGTTATTATTTCATGGCGGCGGTAGATTTCCTATCACGTGGCCATATGCTTGCCGATTCAGTTGCGATTATCGGCTCCCTTGATGTTGTATTCGGTGAGATTGACAGATGAGCATTGATAAGCTGATTGCTGAAGACCAGCCTGCATCTTTTGCCTTCACAGAGGAAAATGAAGCAGAGATCGTTAAGATTTTAGCAAAATATCCAGAAGATAAGAAAGCAAGTGCGGTGATGCCGCTTCTTGATTTGGCACAGCGCCAACATCAGAACTGGATCCCAATGAAGGCGATTGAAGAGATCGCCAATCGTCTGGACATGGCTGAGATCAGAGTGTTAGAGGTCGCGAGTTTCTACACCATGTATAATCTTAAGCCTGTGGGTGAATTTTTCCTTCAGGCCTGTACCACAACACCCTGCATGTTGCGCGGGTCTGATGATATGATGCGTTGTATCAAAGACCGCTACAACATCGCCTCTGGTGAAACATCAGGTTGTGGGCGCTTCACTCTGTTGGAAGTGGAATGTCTTGGCGCTTGTGTCAACGCGCCAATCCTTCAGGTGAATGACGATTTTTACGAAGATTTGGATTATGAGACCACAGGCAAGCTTCTTGATTCACTCGAAGCAGGAACGCCATTGCCAGTGGGTTCTGTCAAGGGACGGCAAGGGTCAGAATCAGAGCAAGGGGCAACATCATTGACAGCCCTGAAAGCAGAAGCTGAGAAGGTGTGACATGCTGAATGATAAGGATCGTATTTTCACCAATATTTATGGCTGGCATGATTCTGGCCTAAAAGGTGCGAAAGCGCGCGGTGATTGGGATGGTACAGCTGCTATCTTGAAACAAGGGCATGAGGCTATCATTGAAGAAGTAAAGGCTTCTGGCTTGCGCGGTCGCGGTGGTGCGGGGTTTCCCACTGGCCTCAAATGGTCATTTATGCCCAAAGAAGTGGGGGCCCGCCCTCATTATTTGGTCGTGAATGCTGATGAATCTGAGCCTGGCACCTGTAAAGACCGTGATATTATTCGTCATGAGCCTCACAAATTATTAGAAGGCTGCGTGGTTGCTGGTTTTGCGATGCGCGCTCATGCCGCTTATATTTATATTCGTGGCGAATTTGTGAATGAAGCGCGTCGTCTGCAAGCAGCGATTGACGAAGCCTATGATGCGGGGCTGCTTGGTAAAAATGCGGCTGGTTCTGGTTGGGATTTCGATATCTACCTCCACCGCGGGGCAGGGGCCTATATTTGTGGTGAAGAAACAGCGCTTCTAGAATCGCTTGAGGGCCGGAAAGGTCAGCCACGTCTGAAGCCACCATTCCCGGCGGGGGTCGGCCTCTATGGTTGCCCTACAACGATCAATAATGTGGAATCAATTGCCGTAACGCCAACGATTATGCGTCGTGGCGGGGCATGGTTTGCAGGGCTTGGAAAAGAGAATAATACAGGCACAAAGCTGTTCTGTATCTCAGGTCATGTGAATAACCCCTGTAATGTTGAAGAAGAAATGGGGATTCCGCTCAAGGAATTGATTGAAAAGCATGCTGGCGGTGTGCGCGGTGGATGGGATAATCTGCTTGCGATCATCCCAGGCGGCTCATCAACACCCATGATGCCGCGTGATGTCTGTGATACAATGACCATGGATTTTGATGCGCTGCGTGCGGCTGGTACAGGCTTGGGCACGGCAGGCATTATTGTGATGGACAAATCTACTGATATTGTGCGAGCCATTAGCCGCATTTCTTATTTCTATAAGCATGAATCATGTGGCCAGTGCACGCCGTGCCGTGAAGGAACAGGCTGGATGTATCGCATGATGGATCGCCTCGTGCGCGGGGAAGCTGAAGAGTATGAGATTGATACGCTTGAGCAAGTCACGCGTCAGGTTGAAGGCCATACAATTTGCGCCCTTGGAGATGCCGCTGCGTGGCCAATTCAAGGTTTGATCAAACATTTCCGTCCAGAGATTGAGCGTCGCATCGCGGCCCGCAAGTCAATCATGGACGCAGCCGAATAATCGGGGCAGGGGGTAAGGATATGCCAAAACTGACCGTTAATGGTATCGAGGTTGAAGTCGAAGACGGCGCAACCATCTTGCAAGCATGTGAAGAAGCTGGGTTTGAAATCCCCCGTTTCTGTTACCATGAACGCCTTTCAATTGCGGGTAACTGCCGCATGTGTTTGGTAGATATGGAACGGGCGCCAAAGCCAGTGGCATCATGCGCGATGCCAGCCGGTGATGGCATGGTCATTGATACCCAGTCAGATCGTGTGAAAAAAGCACGTGAAGGTGTGATGGAATTCCTACTTGTAAACCATCCCCTTGATTGTCCGATTTGTGACCAAGGTGGTGAGTGTGATTTGCAAGACCAAGCCATGGGTTATGGTCATGATAGCTCACGTTATGTTGAGAATAAGCGCGCCGTTGATGAAAAGCATATGGGGCCGCTCATCAAAACAGTGATGACACGTTGTATCCATTGTACGCGTTGTGTGCGCTTTGCAACTGAGGTCGCAGGTGTGCCTGAACTAGGCGCCATTGGCCGCTGTGAGAATATGGAAATCACCACCTATTTGGAAAAGACATTGGCCTCTGAATTATCAGCCAATGTGATTGATTTATGCCCTGTTGGAGCTTTGACATCTCGCCCTTATGCCTTTGTGGCTCGTCCATGGGAACTCACAAAGGTCGAATCAATTGACGTGATGGATGCGCAAGGCAGTAATATCCGCGTTGATGCCAGAGCCAGCCAGGTTATGCGTATCATGCCACGCTTGAATGAAGCGGTGAATGAAGAGTGGATTTCAGATAAAGCACGCTATGCCCATGATGGGTTGCGTCGTCAACGTCTTGATACCCCTTATGTCAGAAATAAAGAGGGTCGCCTTGAAAAAGCGAGCTGGGATGATGCCTTTGCTGCCATTGCTGGCCAGTTGAAGAAAGCAAAAGCAGCTGGCACAGCCGCTATCATCGGGGACCAGGTCGATGCTGAGACTATCTTTGCGATGAAGTCACTGATGGATAAAATCGGCTCTGTTCATATGGATTGTCGTCAAGATGGCGCAAAGCTAACGGCCAAAGCCCGCGCAAGCTATTTGTTCAATTCAACAATTGAAGGCTGTGATGAAGCTGACGCTATTTTGATTGTTGGTTCAAACCCACGCATCGAAGCGCCTGTGATGAATGCGCGTATTCGCCGCAATCACTTGCTTAATGATGTGGCTATTGCGCATATCGGTGAAGCAGCAGATTTGACATATCCTGTGTCACATCTTGGTGATGAGATTGCCGTTTTAGACGAGATTGCAGCTGGCACACATCCGTTTGCCAAGACATTAGCCAACGCCAAGAAGCCAATGATTATTCTTGGCATGGGGGCGCTTCGCCGTGCTGATGGCGCTGCTATTTTGGGTCGTGCGAAGCAAATCGCAGATGATACCGGTATGGTTACTTCTGACTGGAATGGCTTCAACGTGTTGCATGTGGCGGCATCTCGTGTCGCAGGCCTTGACCTTGGCTTTGTGCCAGGCAAGGGCGGCTATGATGTTGACGCTATGGTCAAACATGCCGAAGCCGGTGACATTAAGCTACTATGGTTGCTAGGGGCTGATGAGGTGCCAACAACAAGTCTTGATAAGACATTTGTCGTTTACCAAGGCCATCATGGTGATAAGGGTGCCTCGGTTGCAGATGTTATTTTGCCAGGTGCCGCCTATACAGAAAAAGATGGCACTTATGTCAATTTCGAAGGCCGTGTCCAGCGCGCCCAGCGTGCGACATTCGCGCCAGGTGATGCCAAAGATGATTGGGCCATTTTGCGTGCTTTCTCAGCAGTGATTAACAAAACACTGCCATTTGATAGCTTTGAGGCTCTGCGTGAGGCGATGATTGAGGCTGTGCCTCATCTTGGTGATGTCGATGGTATCAAACCTGCGAAATGGGTAAAGTTTGGCGGTGCTGGCAAGTTGCAATCAGGCACAGTGCCGGCAGCGCTTGACCAGTTCTATATGACATGTCCTATCAGCCGCGCTTCTGAGACGATGGCAGAATGCCTCAAGGCCGCTCGTGAAGATGCGACATTACAGGCAGCGGAGTAAGCCATGATTGAATTTTTGACACAAGATTGGCTCATTCAGCTAGCGCTTCTCTTAGGGCAGATTTTGCTCGTTGTTGTGCCACTTTTGATTGGTGTGGCTTATTTGACACTAGCAGAGCGCCGCGTCATTGGCTTTATGCAATTGCGCAAAGGTCCCAATGTGGTTGGGCCTTTTGGTTTGTTCCAACCTTTTGCTGATGCACTTAAGCTCATTGCAAAGGAGACCATTCTACCAGCTGGCGCTGATAAAGTTGTCTTTATGATTGCACCAATCCTGACATTTGTGTTGGCGGTTGTGGCTTGGGCCGTGATTCCCTTTGGTGAGGGGCTCGTCATTTCCGATATTAATGTCGGGATCTTATATCTATTTGCGATTTCATCACTTGGTGTCTATGGCGTGATCATGGCGGGGTGGGCTTCAAACTCCAAATATGCCTTTTTGGGGGCGCTTCGCTCAGCTGCGCAGATGGTATCTTATGAAGTCTCGATGGGTCTTGTGATTATCACAGTTCTGCTTTGTGTTGGCTCGTTGAATTTATCAGCGATTGTTGAAGCGCAAAAGACAATGTGGTTTGCCCTTCCACTTTTCCCAATGTTTCTCGTCTTCTTCATTTCAACATTGGCTGAGACAAACCGTGCCCCATTTGACTTGCCAGAAGGTGAATCAGAACTTGTGGCTGGTTACTTTGTTGAATATTCATCGATGAGCTTTGCGCTCTTCTTCCTTGGTGAATATGCCAATATGATTTTGATGTCAGCGATGACAACGATCTTATTCCTTGGCGGCTGGTTGCCACCGCTTGATATTGCGCCATTGAACTGGATCCCAGGGCCTTTATGGTTCATCATCAAGATTTGCTTGGTGTTATTCGTTTTCTTATGGGTGCGTGCGACAACACCACGTTATCGCTATGACCAGCTGATGCGTCTTGGTTGGAAGGTATTCCTGCCGTTCTCACTAATTTGGGTTGTTTTGACAGCAGGCTTTTTGCTTGCCACAGACAATCTGCCACCTTTTATGAGCTAGAGGTAAGATAGTCATGCAATTAGTAATGAATGCTGTTCGTTCGTTTCTGCTGCTAGAACTAGCACGCGGTCTCGCATTGACGCTGAAATATTTCTTTAAGCCAAAGGTGACACTTAATTATCCTTATGAAAAAGGGTATCTTTCACCTCGTTTCCGTGGTGAGCATGCATTGCGTCGCTATCCGAATGGCGAAGAGCGTTGCATTGCATGTAAATTATGCGAAGCGGTTTGTCCGGCACAGGCTATTACAATTGAGGCTGAGCCGCGTGATGATGGTAGCCGCCGTACCACACGCTATGACATTGATATGACAAAATGCATTTATTGCGGTTTTTGTCAGGAAGCCTGTCCGGTTGATGCGATTGTCGAAGGTCCGAATTTCGAATTTGCGACTGAAACACGTGAAGAACTGTATTACGACAAAGATAAATTGCTTGCCAATGGTGACAGGTGGGAAACAGAGATTGCCCGTAACCTGGCCGCTGATGCGAAATGGCGCTAGGCCAAAAGGTGGGGTGAAAGGCTAATTTTCATGGTTGAAACAATCTTTTTCTATCTCTTTGCTCTGATAACATTGGCCTCTGGTCTTATGGTTGTCACAGCGCGTAACCCAGTGCATTCTGTGTTATTCCTGATTTTGGCATTCTTTAATGCCGCAGGTTTGTTTGTGATGCTTGGCGCTGAATTTTTGGCAATGCTGCTTGTCGTGGTCTATGTCGGGGCTGTGGCTGTGTTATTCCTGTTCGTCGTGATGATGCTGGATATTAATTTTGCTGAATTGCGTGAAGGATTTCAGAAATATATGCCGCTTGGTCTTGCCGTGGGCGGCGTTCTATTAGCTGAGATTTTCATCACTGTATTTGCCCGTTCTTCGATGGAGACGACCATCCCTGTGATGGATGGTCCGCATAATACAGCGGCAATCGGTCTCGTTCTTTACACTGACTATGTCTATTTATTCCAACTAGCTGGCTTGATCTTGTTGGTGGCGATGATTGGCGCGATTACCTTGACATTGCGTAAGCGTGAAGGCGTGCGTCGCCAGGTTATTGCTGATCAGAATGCACGCAAACGTGCAGACTCTATCTCACTTGTAAATGTGCCAACAGGCCAAGGCGCCGGTCCAGGCGAAGGGAAGTAAGTCACATGCTTGAAATATCACTCGCCCATTATCTGTCTGTTGCTGCTATTTTGTTCACATTTGGTGTGCTTGGCATTTTCATTAACCGTAAGAATGTCATTACCATCTTGATGTCGATTGAGCTTATTTTGCTTGCGGTGAATATTAATCTTGTCGCGTTCTCAGCCTATGCTGGTGAGCTGACAGGTCAGATTTTCTCTCTCTTTATTTTGACTGTTGCTGCGGCCGAAGCAGCGATTGGTCTTGCAATTCTTGTGATTTTCTTCCGTAACCGTGGGTCGATTGCGGTGGAAGATGTCAATGTGATGAAAGGCTAGGGGACAGGCTATGTATCACGCTATCGTCTTTTTACCGCTTTTGGGCGCGTTGCTTGCGGGTTACTTCTCGCTAAGCCATCGTCATGCGGCATCAGCTGCCGTTGCTATTGGCGGTGTGGTAGGCTCGTTGCTTCTATCAATCATCGCGTTCTTTGATGTTGCTGTTGGGGGGAATGCCCAAACAGTTGATATCGCACGTTGGATTGTCTCTGGTGACTTTGATGCCAGCTGGGCCTTGCGTTATGACACGCTAACCGCGGTGATGTTGATTGTTGTCACAGGTGTGTCATCTTGTGTGCATATCTATTCAGTGGGTTATATGCATCATGACCCGGCGCGCGGTCGTTTTATGGCCTATTTGAGCCTCTTCACTTTTGCGATGTTGATGCTGGTCACAGCTGATAACCTTGTCCAGCTATTCTTTGGCTGGGAAGGGGTTGGTGTTGCCTCATACCTTCTGATTGGGTTCTGGTATCATAAGGAATCAGCTCATACCGCTGCGATGAAAGCCTTCGTGGTAAACCGTGTTGGTGACTTTGGCTTTGCACTTGGTATTCTGGCCGTGTTTGCGCTGTTTGGTACTGTTCAGTTTGACGAGATTTTCAAATTAGCGCCAGCGATGGCTGACACACAGATTATGTTCCTTGGGCTGTCAGTACCGGCATTGGAACTTGTCTCAATCTTGTTATTCATTGGTGCCATGGGGAAATCAGCCCAATTAGGCCTTCATACGTGGCTGCCTGATGCGATGGAAGGCCCAACACCTGTGTCTGCGCTCATTCATGCCGCGACCATGGTAACAGCAGGCGTCTTTATGGTCTGCCGCTTATCGCCTGTGATTGAATATGCACCGGTTGCTCTTGATATCATCACCATTGTGGGCGCGCTAACAGCCATTTTTGCGGCAACGGTTGGCATGACGCAATTTGATATCAAGCGTGTGATTGCTTATTCAACCTGTTCGCAGCTTGGTTATATGTTCTTCGCAGCGGGTGTCTCAGCCTATCCTGCCGCCATGTTCCATCTCACAACGCATGCCTTCTTCAAAGCCCTTTTGTTCCTAGGGGCAGGCTCTGTGATACATGCGCTATCTGATGAACAAGATCTGCGTAAAATGGGTGGTATCTGGCGCCAGGTTCCTGTGACTTATGCGATGATGTGGATTGGCTCGCTTGCGTTGGCTGGCTTCCCATTCTTTGCAGGTTTCTATTCAAAGGATATGATTCTAGAAGCCGCCTTTGCGGCGCATACTGGCGTTGGTCAACTGGCATTCTGGCTTGGTTGTGCAGCCGCGCTTCTCACAGCCTTTTATAGCTGGCGTCTTCTCATCATGGCATTCCATGGCACGCCGCGCGCCTCTGCTGATGTGATGTCACATGTTCATGAATCACCCAAGGTGATGTTACTGCCACTCGTTCCATTGGCGCTAGGTGCCATTTTTGCTGGCTTTGTTGGTTATGAGATGTTTGTCGGTCACGATTACCAGCAATTCTGGGGTGATGCGATCTTCATCTTGCCTGAGCATCAAGCCATGGAAAATGCCCATCATGTGCCGAAATGGGTGAAATTATTACCTATTTTCCTCGCCGCATCTGGTGTGGCGCTGGCCTATCTTGCCTACAGCATGATGCCATCAATTCCTGGGAAAGTGGTATCTCTGTTTAAGCCAGTGCATAACTTCTTCTTTAACAAATGGTATTTCGATGAGCTTTATGATGCGATCTTTGTGAAGCCATCTGTGAAGATTGGCGCCATGCTATGGCAGCGCGGTGATAAAGCAACAATTGATGGGTTCGGTCCTGACGGGATTACCGCAATGGTATTGCGGATTTCGCAATCGGCATCGCGCCTACAATCTGGTTATGTCTATCACTACGCCTTTGCGATGATGATTGGTATCGTCGTACTTCTATCTTGGTATTTTAGCGGTTTCGGGGGAAATTAGGATGATGGCTGATTGGCCTATTCTATCACTAGTAACATTCATGCCACTGGTTGGTGTGGTGTTCTTGCTTATGATTCGTTCCTCTGGCCCGGCGGCCGATGAAAATGCCCGCCTTGTTGCCATTTGGACATCTGGCTTCACATTTATCATCTCTCTGCTGTTGTTGTTCGGCTTTGATAGCACCCAAAGTGGCTATCAATTTGAAGAATTCGCAACATGGATTGAGGGGACAGGTATCAACTACCATATGGGGGTAGATGGGCTTTCGATGCCGTTTATTCTGCTCTCAACCTTTTTGACGCCTTTTGCGATACTAGCAAGCTGGAAAGCCATCACAAATCGCGTGCGTGAATATATGATCGCCTTCTTGGTGTTAGAGACCATGATGATCGGTATGTTTGCCTCGCTTGATATGTTGATGTTCTATCTCTTCTTCGAAGGTGTGCTTATCCCCATGTTCCTCATTATTGGGGTATGGGGCGGTCCGCGTCGTGTCTATGCAGCCTTTAAGTTCTTCTTATATACGCTTGCAGGTTCTGTCTTGATGCTTGTTTGTATGCTGACCATGTATGCGATAGCTGGCACAACAGATATCCCGCAATTGGCAGCCTTTAGCTTTGCGCCATCATTGCAAACCTGGTTGTTCCTTGGTTTCTTTGCGTCATTTGCTGTGAAAGTGCCAATGTGGCCAGTACATACTTGGTTGCCAGATGCGCATGTGGAAGCGCCGACAGCTGGGTCTATGATTTTGGCTGGTGTTCTGTTGAAGATGGGCGGCTACGGGTTCTTGCGCTTCTCTTTGCCCATGTTCCCTGATGCCTCAGCCTATTTTGCGCCTTACATTTTTGGGTTATCTGTGATTGCTGTGATTTACACATCACTTGTGGCACTAGCACAGTCAGATATGAAAAAGCTGATTGCTTATTCTTCTGTGGCACATATGGGCTTTGTGACGATTGGTATCTTCTCATTAAATGAGCAGGGTGTAGCCGGCGCGATGTTCCAGATGATCAGCCACGGTCTTGTATCTGCTGCGTTGTTCTTCTGTGTGGGTGTGGTTTATGACCGTCTTCATACAAGGGATATTGATGCTTATGGTGGTGTGGCTGATTCCATGCCACGCTATGCTGCATGGTTCATGTTGATGATGATGGCATCTGTTGGTTTGCCAGGCACATCCGGGTTTGTTGGCGAAATGCTTGTGCTTGTTGGCGCATGGCAAGCGGCAAGTTGGGTGGCTGTATTTGCCGCAACGGGCCTCATTTTAGGGGCGGCTTACATGCTATGGCTGTATCGTCGTGTTGTGTTTGGTCGTGCTGTAAAACGGTCTGTGATTGATATGCCGCGTTTAGAAGGACGTGAGACCTTTATCTTTGTACCACTTACAATCCTTGTGATTTGGTTTGGTGTTTATCCATCATCCTTGCTTGATGTGATGGCTGTTTCGATTACTGATTTGCTTGCCCAAATGGAATTTGGCGCACAAACAGCGTCAGCTCTAAAGTAAGAGGGGAATATTATGTCGTTTTCATTTGATAGCCTCTTTTTCGCATTGCCAGAATTAATTCTGGCCGCTGCGGCCCTATTGCTAGTGCTTGTTGTTGCCTATGGTGGAGAAGGTCAAGCCAACCGCGTGCGTGTGAAGCGCCTGACACTTGGTACCTATGCCATTGCTTTGGTGTCTGTCTATGCCATTGGCCCGCAATCAGCTGTGATTTTGAATGATTTGTTTGCGGTATCAGCCGTCACACATTTCATGAAGCTTCTCGTGTTGCTTGGTGCCATGGCCGCCACATGGATGGTCGAAGATAGATGGGGTGAAGGGTTAGAGCGTCCTGAATATAACTTGCTCGTGCTGTTGGCGACATTGGGTATGTTGCTTATGATTTCAGCCAATGACCTGATGTCTCTTTATATGGGGCTAGAGATGCAATCCTTGCCGCTTTATGTCATCGCGGCAATGCGCACCAAGTCCGTGAAATCATCAGAAGCCGGCTTGAAATATTTCCTTCTAGGCGCATTATCGTCCGGGATGCTGCTTTATGGTGCGTCGTTTGTCTATGGCTACACAGGCTCTACGAATTTCGGTGAGATTGCGGCAGCTTTATCGTCAGGGGCATCAACCGGCCTCATTATCGGCATGGTCTTTTTGCTATCTGGTTTGGCGTTCAAAATTTCAGCAGCGCCATTCCATATGTGGACACCAGATGTATATGAAGGTGCGCCTACACCAGTGACAGCTTTGTTTGCGATTGCCCCAAAAGTAGCAGCCATGGCGTTGATTTTGAATATCACCTATGGCGCGTTTGGCGGCATTACTTTCCAGTGGGCACAGGTGATTATGGCCCTGGCCGTGATTTCAATGATCGTCGGTGCTCTTGGTGCCATTATGCAGTCCAATATCAAGCGTATGATGGCTTATTCATCAATCGCACATATGGGCTATGCGCTGTGTGGTCTCGCAGCTGGCACAGCTGAGGGGGCCAGCGGTGTGATGATTTATATGACCACCTATATTATTATGGGGGCGGCGTCATTCTCTATCATCTTATTGATGCGCCGTGATGGTGAGCCGGTTGAAAAACTAAGCGATCTACAGGGTTTGTCATCGACACATCCGCTTTTGGCTGCTGGCCTTATGATTATCATGTTCTCAATGGCTGGCATTCCGCCAATGGCCGGCTTCTTTGGTAAGTGGTATGTCTTCTTGGCAGCGGTGAATGCTGGGCTTATCCCATTGGCGATTATTGGTGTTCTTACATCTGTGATTGGCGCATTCTATTATTTGCGTATCATTCGCTTGATGTATTTCCAAGATGCCGAACAACCACTTGATAAGGATTTGGCCTTTCAGAACCGTGCTGTTTTGACGGCTTGCCTTGCGTTAATCGTGTTATTTGTCTTTTTGATTGGTCCTGTCAGAGAACAGGCTGCCCTCGCGGTAGATGCTGTTTATGCGGTAGGGCTGTAAGCACAGCGTGACACAACCGAGCCGCCACATCACTTTGCCTTATGGCTGGCAGATAGCCTTATATGATGTGGCTGGCTCAACCTCTGATATCTTACTGCAAGATAGCACCCTCACAGAAGGGATGGCTGTCTTAGCGCGTCAGCAAACCAAAGGCAGAGGCCGGCAATGTCGTTATTGGCAGTCAGAGCCAGATGACGGCATGTATCTGTCTGTGGCATTACAGCCAAACCGACCACGCCAAGAATGGCCCACCCTATCTTTTGTCGCCGCATTATCACTGCTTCAGGCCTTAGAGGGCCTTTGCCCATCCTTGCCTCTTGGTCTGAAATGGCCCAATGATGTGCTCACCCGAGATAAAAAACTATCTGGTCTATTGCTAGAGGCGCAGGGTGATTTTGTCATTCTGGGATGTGGTGTTAATTTGAAGAATGCCCCGCACGTACCAGATATGATCTTCCCTCCCACAGATGTTGAGGCAGAAACTGGCGTTACGCTTGCCCCTGAAAAGGTGGCTAACGCGTTTCTGTCACGACTACAGGCCCATTATCAAAACTGGCAGCAGGCTGGCTTTTCAGCCCATTATTCGCTATATAAACAGCATCTATTATTCCAAGGAGCGCCCATCACTGTGCGACAGACACATGGTACCTTAGAGGGCGTTTTAGTTGATGTGGCAATAGATGGCACATTAAGTTTGCAGCTTGATGATGGCACGATACAGCCTATCACAACGGGTGATGTGAATGTAATGGGGCAAAGCCATGCTTCTCGCGATTGATTGCGGTAACACAAATATTGTTTTTACGCTTTTCGAGGGCGAGGATGCCTGTGGTGAATGGCGCATTGAAACAAAGCCAGGGCGTACCTCTGATGAGTATCTTGCGTGGTTTAGCCATCTTCTATCCCTAACGTCTTATCAGCTTATCGATATAACAGGCTGCATCGTCGCATCAGTTGTACCTGCTGTGACTGATCAATTGCGGCGGTTCGCAAAGACAGGATTGGGACAGGACGCGCTTATCATTGGCGATCCTGGGGTCGAGCTTGGGATCAGCATTGATATTGATATGCCGGCACAAGCAGGCGCTGATCGTCTTGTCAACGCCTTTGCGGCTACTAGCATTACCGATGGTCCAGCCATCATTCTAGATTTTGGAACAGCCACGACATTTGATCTTGTCCGGGTAGGGGGCATTTATGCGGGCGGCGTGATTGCGCCGGGTATCCGTCTATCGGCCAAGGCGTTGGCTGATGCAGCAGCGCGCCTGCCTCATATTGAAATTGAGCCATTTGGCGCGGATATGCCAATTATTGGAAGAGATACGAATGCCGCTATGCGGTCTGGCATTTTCTGGGGTTATACAGCGATGATAGAGGGGATCATTCGCAGAATAGAACAAGCCGAAGGGCAATCTCACGCCATCATTGCGACAGGTGGGCTTGCTTCTTACTTCGCGCCACATATGTCACAGATAACAGATGTCGTTCCGTCTCTTACGATGCAGGGGCTGCGAGCGATTTACGATTTGAATAAGGGCACAGAATGACAATTGCACCTTCAGATTTTACCTTTGTTCCTCTTGGAGGCTCTGGCGAAATTGGCATGAATGCCAATCTTTATCATTATCAAGATCAATGGTTGATGGTTGATCTTGGGATTAGCTTTGCTGATGAATCAATGCCTGGGGTTGATGTCGTCTTGCCAGATCTAAGCTTTATTGAGCAAAGAAAAGAAAAATTATGCGGTCTTTTACTGACCCATGCGCATGAAGATCACTATGGGGCCATTCCCTATTTATGGGAGCGTCTTGGCGTGCCTGTTTATGGCACAGCCTTTACGTTAGCATTGTTGCGCCGTAAATTGGCAGAGAGTCGCGTTGATTTCCACATTGAAATGCATGAGATTGACTTCAATATAGCCTATCAGTTTGGACCATTTTCGGTTGAGCTTATCGCGCTCAATCACTCTATTCCTGATCCCGCGGCCTTGGTGGTGCGCACCGATCAAGGCACCGTTCTTCATACGGGTGACTGGAAGTTCGATGCAGAGCCTGGGATTGGGACTGACACAGACAGACAGCGCCTTGCCGAAATTGGTGATGAAGGGGTGTTAGCTCTTATCGGTGATAGCACCAATGCAATGGTTGAAGGACGTACGCCCTCTGAAGAGGTGGCAAAAACAGGGCTTGCGGAAGAAATTGCCAAAGCAGAGGGCCGTGTTGCGATAACCTGTTTTGCTAGTAATGTCGCCCGCATTGATTCTATTGTCCGTGCCGCCCATGCTAATCAGCGGTCTGTCGCGGTTGTGGGTCGCGCTTTACAGCGTACCATCGATGCCGCGCGTGAAGTGGGTTATCTGCGTGATTTGCCAGATTTTGTCAAAGAAACAGATGTGGGTCTTATCCCGCGTGAGAATATTGTGATTATCTGCACCGGCTCACAGGGCGAGCCACGCGCGGCAATGGCACGTATCGCGGCTGGGTCTCATGACACCATTGATCTGGATCCGGGTGATACGGTGATTTACTCATCACGCCAAATTCCCGGAAATGAGCCAGCTATTGCCAAAATTCAGGATATGCTTTTACGCCGCGGCATTGTGGTTGTCACAGATGATGATGCGCCTGTTCATGTCTCAGGGCATCCAGCACGTGATGAAGTCGCTGAGATGTATGGCCTTGTACGCCCTCAGATTGCTATCCCTGTTCATGGTACGGCTCGTCACTTATTGGCGCATGCAGAACTGGCGCGCTCTTGTCAGGTGGGGCAAACGATTATCCCCGATAATGGCGCTATCATTAAGCTAAATGGCAAGGCCAGTCGTGTGGGAACAGCCCAAACAGGGGCAATGACACATGAAGGCGGGGAAATTGTCGACATCCAATCAGAAATGCTACGTGCCCGTCGCCGGATGTTGTGGAATGGTGCCGTGAGTGTCTCTGTCGTATTGGGGGCTTCTGGTCAATTATTGCTCGCGCCATCATTGCATCAATCAGGTTTGATTGATGAGGATAGAGAAGCTGACTTCTTGGCAGAAGCGAGTCTTCGTATTGAAGATAAATTAGAAGCACTTGGTGGTACAGCGCGCCAAGATGAAACCGTTCGTCAAGCTATTACAGCAACGGTGAGGTCTGTTGCGAAATTGATGACAAAGCGGCGCCCTAATATTGAGGTGCATATTTTAAGAGCCGATGCACAGGAGCTTTTAGCATGATGTTAGGGACCATTAATCATATTGCCATTGTTGTGCCTGATATCACGATTGCAGCGCAAGAATGGGGAGCACGGACAGGGGCCCCTGTCTCTGAGCCGCAAACTTTGCCAGAACATGGTGTCACTGTAGTGTTTGTTGATGTGCCAGGTAATCGCATTGAATTGCTTGAGGCCTATGGTGAGGGGTCTCCCATAGCGAAATTCCTAGAACGGAATCCCGATGGCGGTATGCATCATATTTGTTTTGATGTCGAAGATTTAGAAGCCATGCGAGATAAGATGATAGCTGAAGGCGCACGTGTTCTCGGTGATGGCACGCCTAAAATTGGCGCGCATG
>CALEYP010000044.1 GCA_937924895.1 uncultured Alphaproteobacteria bacterium | reverse complement strand
CTAGATGGTCTTGGCTTACTTCATAAGTAGTCTTTCTCCTAAGCGGCACCTCATTTTCAATGGGGTGCCGTTATTTCTTTATCAATTTAGTCTAATTGAATTGGGCTCTCCCTCATGATGTCACAACAACGTGCCAATCTCATATTTGCCGTGATCCTGCTTATCTTTTCAGGGTGGATGGCAGTGATTGCCTGGGGTTTTGAGACGCCGGCCCTTGGTGATGCCACTCTGCCGACTAAATTCTTTCCCCTTGTTTTGCTTGGATTTATTGTTGTTTGCACTGTTATCTATGCACGTGAATATATCGTCCATGGTGAATCAGGCGGTGACCGTGATGATGTGCTGTATCAAAATGGTACACAAGCCAAGACAGGTTTGTTAACCCTCGCTGCAGTTGTTGTCAGCTATGGGTTGTGGCAGCAATTTGGTTTTATGGTTGCAGGCCTGTTTGCGACACCTGCGATTGCTTTTGCGATGGGTACACGAAACATATCGCATTTTGTCATTATTATTGCAGGGGCCGTGATTACCTATTTGGTCTTCACTTATGGTCTTGGTACGCAATTTAGGTAGGCGGAGGTAGAGGTCATTATGTTTGATGCTGCTGCTTTTGAATTAGCAACACAGCTATTATTTCAGCCTATAACATTAATCATGTTGGTCGCAGGTGTTATCATTGGCATTGTCATTGGTGTTCTGCCGGGTTTAGGGCCACCTGTGGCGCTATCGCTGGCATTGCCTTTTACCTTTGATATGCCCTTTGTGCCCTCAATTGTGCTCTTATTATCAATCTATTCGGCATCTATCTATGGCGGGTCTATCAGTGCGATTGTCGCCAAGATACCAGGGACAGGTGCTGCTGTTGCCACCGCGCAAGATGGGAACGCGATGTTCCGAGCAGGCAGGGGTGGTGAGGCGCTAGGGCTATCCTTAACAGGCTCCGTGATTGGCGGATTATTCAGCGCGTTAGTTCTGGCTGTTTTTGCGCCTTTGCTTGCTAAGTTAGCGGCGCAATTTGGCCCAAGAGAATATTTAGCGGTTTGCGTCTTTGGTCTGGCTGTTGTGGTACGTGTCGCTGGTGCAAGTTTATGGAAAGGCCTGACCATGGCGGGGCTTGGTCTATGGCTAACCACATGGGGTATTGACCCGTTAAGTGGTGGTGAGCGCTATACCTTTGGCACCTATCAATTCTACAGCGGTATTAAGCTTATCCCTTTCTTGATTGGTATTTTTGCTGTCTCAGAGGTATTTATTGGGGCGGAGCGTGCGCTAAATAAAATTGATTTCGATGCCAGCAGTCTGAAAATCACCATCCCAGGATGGCAAAGGATGAAAGAGCTAAAAGGCGCGATTATGCGTTCCTCAATCGTAGGTACCATTATTGGCATTATCCCAGGCGAGGGTGCGGCGGTGGCGGCCTATTATGCCTATGCTGAGGAAAAACGTCGCTCTGATACACCTGATGCATTTGGTAAAGGTGCGCCGATTGGTGTCTTGGCACCTGAGACCGCCAATAATGCGACTGTGGGCGGCGCCTTATTGCCAACCATGACGCTTGGTGTTCCTGGCACGCCTGCAGCGGCTATTTTGCTTGGTGCTTTTGCGATTAACAATCTGACACCAGGCCCAAAACTTTTCGAAGAACGTGGCGAGATAATGTATGCCATCTATATTGGCCTGTTCTTGATCAATATTGTGATGATGGTGATTGGTTATTTTGCCATCCGTTTTGCCGCACAAATTATCCGTGTTCCGCAAAATATCGTTTTGCCATTGGTGTTCTTGCTTAGTGTGGCGGGAATTTATTCTACTTTCTCAAGCCTTTTCGCCGTCGGCATTATGATCGCAGCCGGTGTGTTTGGCTATGTCATCAGAAAACTTGGCTTTAGTGTTGCGCCGCTTGTTATCGGTTTTGTGCTAGGCGTGATTTTTGAAGATGGATTCCGTCAATCGATCACCACATCCCAAGGAAGTATCTTAGAGTTTTTCAATACACCAATTGGGCTAAGCATTTATGGCCTATTATTCTTAACCCTATTTGGTGCGCCACTATGGCGCCGGATGAAATCAATCATGAAACGAGATGCGTCATGACCGATAAACCGAACATCCTCATCATTTATCCCGACCAGATGCGCAGTGATGCGATGGGTTGTGCGGGTAATAAGGTGGTGAAAACCCCTAATATTGACAGGCTTGCCCAAGAAGGGATGCACTTTACGGAAGCTTACACAAGCTACCCTGTCTGCTGTCCGTTTCGGGCTAGCGTCCTGACAGGTAAATATGCGCAAGGTCATGGTATGGTCCAGAACCATTTCCCTCTGCGTGGTGATCAGCGGTTTCTTGCAGAAATGATGAAAGAGGCGGGCTATCAGACAGGCTATATTGGGAAATGGCATTTAGAGGGTGGGCCAAAGCCAGGTTTTGTGCCGAAAGATAGACGCTTTGGCTTTGACCATTTTATTGGCTTTAACCGCGGCCATGAATATTTGAAATCTGTCTATTTTGATGATGGGGGCACGCCTCATTTCTCCAAACGATATGAGCCTGATTATCAAACAGATCAGCTAATTGATTTTATTGATAGCGCCATTAGTCAAGATGCTGATAAGCCCTTTTTCGGCTATGTCAGCTATGGTCCGCCGCATTTCCCGAATAATATGCCAGATCATTGGCGTTCTATGTATGACCCGGCTGATATGGATTTGCGTGCTGGCGTGCCTGACATGGACTTACAAAGACAGGTGCAAGAGCGCCGCTTGCGCGAATTTTGCAATGGTGAGGCGAAAGCCGCCCATCATAGCCATGCCGCTTATGATACCAAGCCTGCTGGCGAGCCTGAGACAGAGGCTGAAATTCGCCAATTTATGGCGGAATATTATGGCATGATCAGCAATATTGACTGGAATATCGGACGCATCCTCAATCACCTTGATAAGAGCGGTATTGCTGATAACACCATGGTGATTTTCTGGAGTGATCATGGTGATATGCTAGGCCAACATGGTTCTTTTTGTGGTATTAAAAACCAAGCCTATCGCGCCGCTATGCAGGTGCCGTTCATCATCCGCTATCCAAAGCGCATTAAAGCAGCGCAAAAGACCACCGCGATGGTCGATGTGGGTGTTGATGTGATGGGTACCCTTTGCGAGATGCTAAATATGACCTTGCCGGATGAGGCGCATTCGATAAGTTATCTTGATGTGCTTGATGGCAAGACAGCTACGCACCGTGATGCGATATTCTATCAGCTTTTCAAACAACAAGATGGTAATGTGGGAGAATATACGCCCTATGCACAAAGAGGCATTCGGACGAAGGACTGGCTCTATGTGCGACATAAAGATTGCCGCGTCGATCTCTATGATTTGAAGGCTGATTATCTTGAGCAAAATAACCTAGTAGATAATCCTGACTATAGCGCGTTAATGGATGAATTTGATGCGCGCATTGATGCTCATATGAAAGCCACAAATGATGATTGGGAAATGTGCGCAAGTTTCCCACCGCCTGACTGGGTGACACATGCGCAAGCCAAAGAATATCTCGAAAATACATTATTGCCGAATGCTGTGATTGTAGATTAAAGGATCGCTGACCATGACATATAGATATGATTTTACAATTGCAGGGCAAAAGACGTTTGGGACAGTGAATCCTGCACGTCCCCAAGAAGTAGTTGGCCGTTATAGCTGGACAGAAGACGAGGATGTTCCGGCAATCATAGACCGAGCCAATCAAGCGCAAGCCATGTGGGCAAAAGTGCCAGGCCTAGAAAGAGCAGCTAAGCTCGATGCCTTTCTAGATGCGGTTGTAGCCAATCTTGACCGTATCGCTGAGGCCATTGTCCTTGAGCAAGGCAAAATTTTGGCCGAAGCCAAAGGCGAGACCATGAAAGGCGCCACCGAAGGTCGTTTCATGGTAGGAGAAGCAGCGCGGATGGGGGCAACGCCAATCGCTAATGGCAGAGCCGGGTTCGCCAATCAGATACTGCGCCGCCCACGCGGGACAATTTTCTGTATTTCACCATGGAATTTTCCAGCTATGACACCTTTGCGCAAAATGTGTCCTGCCTTAGCATTTGGTAATGCCGTGATTTTCAAGCCAAGTCAGTTTACACCTGCCGCTAACTATATCTTATGCGAAATTGCCCAAGATTTCTTTCCAGAAGGGTTGGTGCAAATGGCGATGGTGAGCGGACGAGGGGCAAGCACTTTGATCGCTACCCAAAATATTCATGGTGTCAGTTTCACAGGTTCTGTGGGGACTGGGCGTCTCGTCGGCAAAGCAGCCGCTGAAAATCTTATTCCAGCACAGCTAGAATTAGGCGGTAAAAATGCCGCTATTCTTCATGATTGTGATGATTTGGATCATGCGGTCACTCAGATCTACGGCGCGGCCTTCCAAACAGGCGGCCAGCGTTGCACCTCTATCAGCCGCGTTCTGATTAAGCGTGACCTATATGATGAAGCCAAATCTCTATTTGTCGCCAAAGCAAAGGCGACGGTCTTAGGTGATGGTATGAAGGCAGATAGCACCATGGGACCGCTTTGTAATAAGGGGCATTTTGAGGATGTGGTTACCACCACACGAAAAGCCATTTCAGAAGGCGCGATTGCGCTGGCTGGCGGTACTTCAATGGATGGGGCAGGTGACGAGGGCGGTTATTTCTTTCCCCCAACCATCTTGGACAATGTGGCCCATGACAGCACAGCTGGGCAGGTGGAAATTTTTGGCCCAGTCTTGAGCTTGATGGCCTTTGATACATTTGATCAAGCGATGCACATTATGAATGATACCGAATTTGGTCTGACGTCTGCGTTATTCTCTAACCATAATTCACTTGTGCAACGTTTCTTGGCTGAAAGCCAAAATGGGATGATGCATGTCAATCACGGGACAGTGCCTGATAATAATATGCCATTTGGCGGCGTAAAAAATTCTGGTGTCGGGGCCTATTCAGTTGGACCAACAGCGGTGAATTTCTATACCTCTGAACATGCCGCCTATATTGCCTATTAGATCAGATGATGACGGCTCTGGCTACAAGAAAGGAGAGAAATTTATGAAATTTAACAATGACATAAGGCTCTCTTCTGTTGCGCTCTTTCCTTTGAATGCCAAAGGCGGCGTGAGCCCGAATATGGCACTGGGACAGATGCCTGTGCGTCCAGCCTTATTATTGAAGCTCGTTGATAGTGACGGTTGTTTTGGCTGGGGGGAGATCTGGTCGAATTTTCCGCCACGTGCCAATTTGCATAAAGCGCATCTTATGGAAGATGTGGTCAATAAACATCTGATTGGCGCGTCTTTTAAACCGCCAATTGACTGTATTGACAAGCTGCGCCACAGCCTATCCGTCTATTTCCTGCATATTGGCCAGCGTGAGATATTTGAACATATCCTTGCGGGGATTGATACAGCGGCTTGGGATCTAGCATTACGCAAAGACAATGTGAATTTTGCAGATTTTATGGGTATATCCTCACAAGCACAATGCTATGCCAGCTCGCTTAATTCAGGGGATTTGTCTGATAGGCTGATAAGACATGCTGATTTAGGGCAAACAGAATTCAAATTGAAAATCGGGTTCGAAGTGAATGAGGATGTCAACTTCGTCGCCGACGCCGCAAGCCGTTTACCAGAAAACAGCCATCTCATGATTGATAGCAACCAATCGTGGGATGTATCATCTGCCGCACGCATCTTATCTCGCTTAGAAGAATTCAAATTATTATTCGCCGAAGAACCGATTCCAGCAGATTGTCCAGTAAAAGAGTGGGAAAATCTAGCAAGTCAGACAGATATCGCCCTTGCCGCTGGGGAAAATATCTATGGCATCCCGAGGTTTCTTGAGATGGCAGAGGCTGGTGTAAAATATCTGCAACCTGATGTGGCCAAATGGGGTGGAGTCTCTGGTGCTCTTGCTTTGGCAGAATCCCTGCCAGATGGCTGCGTTTTATGGCCGCATTTCATGGGGTCAGCTGTGGGACAACAAGCAGGGTTAGCCATAAGCGCGGCTATTGGCCGTTCGTCAAAATGTGAGATGGATGTGAATGAAAATGCTTTGCGTTCAGAGTTATGTGACGACGCGCTTATCATTGAAAATGGCTGTGTAACACTGCCAAAGACGCCAGGCCTATTAGTTCCCCCCTCTGAAGACGCACTTGCCTTATATGGCGCCCAATAAATTATACGAAACGTAACGTAATCACGACGGAGTTTAATATGTTACTTGATGGCCCTGCCATAATTGAACCGGCCCCTTTTGATGATATCAGCTATGATCTCTGCCAGCGGCGTAAAGATGTTGTGATTATGAGTGCTGATCTCAGTAAATATTGCCAAATTATCAAGGTTAAAAACGAGCTACCTAATCAGCATCTCGATGTCGGTATGGCTGAGCAAAATCTGATCTCAGTTGCTGCTGGTGTTGCCAAGGCTGGCTTTGTGCCGATTGCCACGACATTTGCTTGTTATGCCACAAGGCGCGCTTACGACCAGATGATGATTTGCATGGGCACGGGCCCCTTAACAAGCATCGTAATTGGTTTTACCCCTGGCATTGCCAATCCGGCACGTATTCATCATCAGGCGGCAGAGGATTTAGGCATGATACGGGCTATTCCAGACACAACTGTGATTGACCCGATGGATGCAACAGAATTTCAGCAAGCTCTGAATGTGGCTGTTGATACGCCAGGTCTTGTCTATGTAAGAGGGCATCGTGGTAATACACCTCGTTTACTAGATGGTGCCTCCTATAATTTTGAACTTGGCAAAACCTATCAGCTTGTGAAGGGTGAGAATATAGGTGTGATTGCAACAGGGCATGCAACGCAATGGGCGCTAGAAGCTAGTGAAATATTGACCCAAAAAGGTGTCTCTCATTCGTTGTTGCATGTGCCAACAATCAAGCCTGTGAATGAGCAAGAAATTGCTGATTTCTGCTTTGCCCATAAGAGTGTGATAACGGTTGAAAATCATCAGATAGTGACTGGGTTAGGCTCACTGGTCTCAGAGATTGTTTGTGATAGCGGGGGTGGGCCAAAAATCACCCGTATTGGCGTCCCCAATCAATGGGCGCCAGGCGGCACCTTGCCCTATATAAGAGAACAGCTTGGTCTGGATGCAGCCACACTAGCAAACCGGATTGAAGGGGCAGCATGATGAGCAGTTTATCAAATTCCCGCTTAAATAAATTAGAATTAGTGGCCGCCAAAATACGTCGCAATGTGCTTGATATCTGCATGCAAAGAGGTGGCTATGCAGGCCAAGGTGTTGCTTTGGCTGATATTGCAGCTTGCCTGTATTTTGATGAAATGCGCGAGGATGGTAAGGGATGGTTTTATGACCGTTTTGTTCTGTCTAATGGCCATGATGCGATTATGACCTACGGCGCACTGGCGGAGCATGGATCCTATGATATCGCAGATCTGCGAAGCTATAATGAAGATGGCACCAAAATTGACCAAAGCCCAATTGAAGGCCAGCTAGGTTTTGAAATTACCGCAGGCTCGCTTGGGCAAGGCCCATCTCAATCTGCAGGGATTGCGTGGGGCGAGCGTATGAAGGGCAATGACAAGCGGATTTATTGCTTGTTTTCAGATGGCGAACTGCAAGAAGGCAATGTTTGGGAAGCGGCTATGTTCGCCGCACATCAAAAATTGTCAAATCTAGTTTTTATCATTGATAACAACGATTTACAGGCTACTTCTCGCACGCAAGATGTGTTGGGTGTGGAGCCAGTACCAGAGAAATTTGATGCTTTTGGTTGTTTTGCGCGCCGTGTCAATGGCAATAGCATCCCTGATATCCTCGATGCCTTTGCTGAGGCAAAAACCATCACAGACAGACCCTATGTGATGGTGTGTGATACGAAGATTTTTGAGGGAATTGATTGTCTGAAGGCGGCATTGCCAGCCGCTCATTATGTGGCAAAACAACAAGCAGATTGGGAAGCTGGTTTGGCCGAGATTAATCAGAAGATTGCAAGCCTAGAAGGGGCGTCTGATGGGTAAAAGCTTAACCGGTAAAGTTGCTGTTATCACAGGGGCAGGGCGCGGTATTGGCCGTGCGATTGCTTTAGCCTTTGCCGAAGCCGGTGCAGATGTTGCTATCTGTGCACGTTCATCTGGTGCGCTAGACGAGGTCAAAGAACAGGTCGAAGCCAAGGGTCAGGCTTGTCTAGCACAGGCCCTCGATATCTCTGGACCAGAAGAAGTGGGACGCTTTTGTAATGATGTGATTGCCCAGTTTGGCAAGGTTGATATTTTGGTGAATAACGCAGGTGCCTATCAGGATAGAGGCGCGTTTGTACAATCGCAACCCGAAGAATGGTGGCGCACAATTGAGGTAAATATAAGAGGGCCATATCTGATGACACGCCATCTGATCTCTGCGATGCCAGAAGGTGCTAAAATCATCAATATGAATTCTGGAAAAGGGTATAGCGCCGGCCAAAATAGCAGCTCCTATCATGTGTCTAAAGCGGCGCTAAAAATGTTTACCGAGGCTTTGGCGAATGAACTTTGGCAACAAAAAATTGATGTCAATACCATTATCCCGGGGCCGACAGCGACTACAACACTTAGCCAGCAAGACCCTAATTCAGGAGTGACAACTGAGAATATATTGGACAAATTCACCAATGAACCACCAGCTGGTTTGCCGGCTTGGGAACGTGTGAAGCATCCCGATGAAGTAGCTGTTTTGGCCTTGCAAGTGGCATCCTATCCAATTGGTGGTCCCACAGGCCAAGTCTTTTCACTTGCCAGGCGGCCATTATAAGCGCCGTTAGACTTTATTCTATCATTGGTCATTGTCCCTCCAGTCTGATGCCGGTAGTGTAAGGGTCGTGGGTTCAAATCCCGCCGCTCCGACCAATTTTTCCTGAATCAGCTAGGCCAATGAGGGGCCCTAACTATCAAAATGACATGAAATGTTGTTTTTGGGCGAGTGGCATGTAACTGTAAGAGTATCGACACAGGAGCATAGTGATGAAGAAAAATCTTGCGATATTAGGGGCAGGTCGTATTGGTCAGGTTCATGCCAGAGCGATTGCAAGTAATGAAAACGCTGTTCTTGCCGCAGTGTATGATCCTGTTGAGGCAGCGGTGCAATCTGTTGTGAATCGCTTTGGCGGTAAGGCGGCCACGATTGAAGATATTGTCCATGATGACAGCATTGATGCCGTCATTTTATGCACGCCTACAGATCTTCATGCTGATCAGATTGAGTTGTTTGCTAAAAATGGTAAGGCCATATTCTGCGAGAAACCAATTGATTTAGATGCGACACGTGTCCAAGCGTGTCTTGATGTCGTGGTAAAAACAAATGCTAATCTGATGGTGGGTTTTAACCGTCGCTTTGATCCACATTTTATGGCGCTGAAATCAGCAATTGATAATGGCCAGATAGGAACGCCTGAAATGGGGGTGATCGTATCTCGCGATCCGGGAGCCCCGCCAGCAGATTATATTAAACGTTCAGGCGGTATTTTCCGTGATATGATGATCCATGATTTTGATATGGCAGTGTTTTTGATGGGTAGCCTGCCAGATAGCATCATGGCTACCGGTTCCGTTCTCACCAATCCTGATATCGCACGCTTAGGTGATTTTGATAGCGCCACTGCGATTCTCATTTGGGAAGATGGGCGTCAGGTCACAATTTCAAACTCTCGTCGCGCGGTTTATGGTTATGATCAGCGCATTGAAATTCATGGCTCAGATGGTTTGGTACAAGCCCATAATGAACGTCCGGTGAATATAGAAATTGCAAATCATACAGGTTATCAGACTGCACCGCTTCATGACTTTTTCATGACGCGTTATGTGGCTGCCTATGCGAATGAGATAGATGCGTTTATCTCAACGATTACAGGTGAAAAGCCAGATATACCAACAGGTCAAGATGGACTAAATGCACTTGTTATAGCTGATTGCGCGGTGCAATCAGCTGAACGCGGAGAAGTCGTCAAAATACCGCTTTAGCCTCTTTAGCCTGTCTCTGGCTTTGTAGCGATTTACTCGTTGTTGCCATAGGTCATTTTGTGAAAAGCTTTGCAACCGGTTGCAAAAAGCTGTTGACGGACCCGTGAGTGTTTTGCCAACCTCATATTAGGATTTTTCTTTTTCAGTCGTTGGGCAAACCTATGGCCTATGTGCAGGTTGGCTCATGACCGAAAAGAAGCATCGTGGCCTTGCGGCAAAAGCTGTGGGGTTCCGGCAAAAATAAAGTGGGCCGGCACAATAAAAAAAGGGAGCTAATAATGAAAAAAATTCTTCTTTCAGCAGGCTTGGCTGTTTTGATGACAAGCAGCGCCATGGCAGAGACCATTGGTGCATCTATTGCCCGGTTTGATGATAATGGTCTAACAATTATGCGTAATGGTATGACAGCGCACATTGACACACTAAGTGGTGTTGAGCTTCAGATGGAAGATGCACAGGACGACGTTGCACGCCAGCTTGACCAGATCAATAACTTTATTGCCGCTGGGGTAGATGCCATCATTGTAAACGCTGTGGATACAAACGCCACAGAAGCCATGTCAGCTGCTGCAGCTGCTGCTGGTGTGCCGCTAGTCTATGTGAACCGTCAGCCAATTAACCTAGACACAATGCCAGATGGTCAGGCGTTTGTAGCATCAAACGAAATTGAATCAGGTACATTGGAAGCGTTCCAAATTTGTCGTAACTTGCGTGCTGCTGGTAAGTCAGGTGGCGCAACGGGTTATTTGATGAATGGTCAGCTTTCAAATCAGGCAGCGGTTCAGCGTTCAAAGGACGTGCATGATGTTATCGGCATGGATATGTGTAACTTCATGACATTGATCGATGAGCAGACTGCAAACTGGTCACGTGACGAAGCGCAAGATTTGATGACAAACTGGATGTCTTCTGGTGAACCATTTGATTTTGTGATCGCCAATAATGATGAAATGGCTATTGGTGCCATCCAAGCCATGAAGGCGGCTGGCATGGACATGGCAGAAATTCAAGTCGGTGGTGTAGACGCGACTCCAGATGCGCTTGTTGCTATGGCTGCTGGTGACCTAGATGTAACTGTCTTCCAAGATCTCGCAGGTCAGGGTGCTGGTTCAATCGATACAGCTCTCGCTTTAGCCAGAGGTGAGCCAGTTGATAAGACTGTTTTCATCCCCTTCATTCTGGTGACGCCAGAAAATGCGGCTGAATTCCAGTAAGTCTTAAATCTTATGCTGGGTGGCATATTATGTGCCGCCCAGATTTTTTAAAGAACAATAGCAAATGCCTCTAATGTCCAATAATCAATAAAGGGGGGACAGGTATGGCCGATACATCACACGGCACAGGCGGCTTAGCCTTTGATGCCAAAAAAAGAACGCTGCCTGGCGAGGTAAATATTTTCATCGCCTTAATACTGATCGTTCTGGCATTTGAAGCTCTGGGACAACTTTTACCCTATATGAATAATCAGAGCTTTTTATTCGATACACGCGACAGATTTGATTCTATTTTCAATGAAGCACGTCTGCGGATTATCATCCTACAAGTATCCATTATCGGCATTATTGCCCTTGGGGTAACTCAGGTGATTATTTCTGGCGGTATCGATCTCTCTTCTGGGCCCTTGGTGGGGGCTACAGCGATGATTGTGATGTCTTTTGCACAGACCGAATTAGTGAACGGTAACCCGAACCCAAAAGCGGTTTTTGATTCTTGGGCATTTGATTTGCCAGTGATTATACCGGTGGTGGTGGGGCTGATATTTGGGGCCTGTATCGGCGCGATCAACGGGACATTAATTGCGTTTACCCGCATACCACCTTTTATTGCCACACTTGGCATGTTTTTGATTGCCAGAGGGATTGCACAAGCTTGGACGAGAGGGAAACCAGTCTCGTTCCCTACCGAGAGTTTTGCCGCCATTGGGAA
>CALEYP010000043.1 GCA_937924895.1 uncultured Alphaproteobacteria bacterium | reverse complement strand
CTATCAGGTACGGGGAATACCACCTTGTCCGCTTCAGCAGAAAGAGCCTTGAGAGGCGATGATGAACATGGGTGGGATGATGATGGAGTCTTGAATTTTGAAGGTGGATGCTATGCTAAGACCATCGATCTAGACCCGCAAAAGGAACCAGAGATTTATGGTGCCATTCGACGTGATGCCCTGCTTGAAAATGTGGGCATGTCCGAAGATGGCATGGTTGATTTCAGTGATGTCAGCCGCACCGAAAACACACGTGTTTCCTATCCAATCACGCATATAGAGAACATCGTCAAGCCTGTGTCTAAAGCAGGCCATGCTAAGCGGGTCATTTTCTTAACAGCTGATGCGTTTGGTGTGTTGCCAGCCGTCTCTGTGTTATCACATGCGCAAGCGCAATATCATTTTCTATCTGGTTTTACCGCTAAATTAGCGGGCACTGAACGGGGTGTCACAGAGCCAACACCTACTTTTTCGGCCTGCTTTGGCGCTGCGTTTTTAAGCTTGCACCCTACCGAATATGCCGAAGTGCTTGAACAACGCATGATTGCGGCAGATGCCAAAGCCTATCTCGTCAATACAGGCTGGAATGGCACAGGCAAGCGGATTTCACTGCGTGATACCAGAGCCATCATTCATGCCATTTTATCGGGTGAGCTAGATGAGGCGCCAACCGCCACATTGCCTTATTTCAACCTAGCGATGCCAACTGCCATCAAGGCTGTTACTTCTGACATTCTTGACCCGCGTTCAAGCTATGAAGACCCTACGAAATGGGATGACAATGCCCGTGATTTGGCTAGCTTGTTTGTTACGAACTTTGAGAAATTCACCGATACAGAGGCCGGACAAGCCCTTGTCTCAGCTGGGCCAATCCTCTAAGCCTTACCCCTCGCGGAAAGATGTGATAATCGTTGCCCCTGGGGTTTTAAACTCATCCATACGTGGTAGGGCGTAGACCGCATCAGCTAGTGATATCTCTTGGTTAATGAGCTTTTGCGGTGCCAGAGCGCCGCTCTCAATCATCGCAAGCATCGCATCATAGCGATGGGCCTGCATGCCGTGGCTACCGTAAATTTCTAACTCCCACCCAATGACTTTGGCCATCGGCAGAGGACATTCTTCATCCCCGCCTAATAGCAACCCAATTTGCACATGTTTGCCACGACGCCGCAAAGAATTCACCGAATTATAACAGGTTACCGGATGACCCAGCGCATCAATGGATAGGTGAGCCCCACCAGACGTGACATCAGCGACCGCTTGCGCAATATTGACATCACTTTTCGCATGAATGACAGATTGCGCCCCGACTTGTTTGGCAAGTATCAACGCCTCTTCAGAAATATCAATCGCGACCACCTGTGCGCCAAGTGCTGAGGCAATCATGATGGCTGATAGACCCACACCGCCACAGCCATGAACAGCCACCCATTGACCAGCCCGCACCTGCCCCTGATCAACCACACCCCGGAAAGCTGTGGCAAACCGGCAACCGAGGCTTGCCGCAGTTTTAAAAGACAGGCTATCAGGTAATTTCACGAGATTATGCTCTGCAAAATCAAGCGCCACATATTCTGCGAAAGAGCCCCAATGGGTAAATCCTGGCTGGAACTGGGCTTCACAGACTTGCTGATGGCCGGCATGACATTCAGGGCATGCCCCACAGCCACTGACGAAGGGAACTGTTACACGATCACCAACCTGCCAACCTTTGATGTGCCGACCCGTTGCCACAATGCGACCTGCAAATTCATGCCCTGGCACATGTGGCAGAGTAATCCCCTCATCATGCCCCATCCATCCATGCCAATCAGACCGGCATAGACCGGTGGCTTCCACCTGAACCACGACTCCCTCATCACTTGGCATTGGATCAGGCAATGTCATTAATTTTGGCGATTGCTGGAACTGTTCAAAACATAAGGCACGCATTTTTCACCTATAAATAAATGCTAAGCTGGGTCTGATTGAGGCTTGGCAAAGGCATCGAGGATAGGACAATCAGGCCTCTCATCTCCCGAACAAGATGACGCTAGATGAACTAGCTGGTCACGCAAAGACGTTAGCTCTTGCAATTTGTCATCTATCTCTGTGATTTTCTCTAAGGTTAACGCTTTGACCTCTGCGCTAGACCGGTTGCGGTCTTGGAACAAGGATAGCAAATCACGACAGGCTGCGATTGAAAAATCAAACCGACGCGCCGCCCCGATAAACCGCAATTTAGCGATATCCTCCTCAGCAAAATCGCGATAACCGGTTTGCTTGTTCACAGCTGGCACA
>CALEYP010000042.1 GCA_937924895.1 uncultured Alphaproteobacteria bacterium | reverse complement strand
TACCAGGGTCTATCGGCTGTTATCTCTCTCACTTGAGGGCGTTTCAACATTTGATGGATAGCCCTCATCAGGCCGCCATCATCTTGGAAGATGATGCAGAGATTACTCCTGAATTTGCTGCCCATTTGCCAGCTTTGGAAGAGGCCGCCAATAATATTGATGTGATTTTCTTATGTGACAGGCGCCCAAAACGCCCCTCTTTGACATTAGGCACCACCTCATCAGGCCTCTCATTGTGCTTTAAGAAATATGCGAATATTGGCGCGAATGGCTATGTCATTCATCGCACTGCCGCTGCTAAAATCCTCGCGGATTACCATAAATTTGGCCTAGAAATTGATACATTATTAAACAGATGGTGGGTCACAGGGCTGACGGTTGCCACAACATCACCTGAATTGGTCACACATGTCGATATGGGCTCTCATATCGGATATGATAATATTGTTAAAAAACGTTCGTTTCTGCAAAAATGCGCTCATGGCTTTTTGAACCTCAAGCACTCTGTCGTAAAACGAGTTCGTTTTTCCCGTCATGCCAAACATATGAAACACGCATTGCAAAAGGCATTACCATGAATGAGATTACGGATTTCTTACAAAAACGCCGATCTGTGACTGTGCCGCGTATGGTTAATATTGATGTGCCAGAAGAGGATGTGACCACCATCCTCAATTGTGGCATGCGCGTCCCTGATCATGGTGTGCTTGGCCCGTGGAAAATCTGTGTGATCTCTGGCGATGCTAGACAGCGCCTTGGCGAGACAGTCTTGAGACCGGAATTTGCCAAAGCACATGCGGATGCCAGCGAGGACGGCCTCGCCTTTGAGGAAGGTCGCTTTTTGCGCGCAGCTGTGATTATGGCTGTCCTTTCCACCCCAAAGCCACATCCTAAAATTCCTGTTTGGGAAATGGAATTATCGGCCGGCGCTGTTTGTATGAATATCGTCACCGCAGCGCAGGCGCTTGGCTATGCCGCGCAATGGGTCACGGAATGGTATAGCTATAATGATAAGATGCTAACAGCACTCGGGGGTGATACGGCTACTGACCGCATTGCTGGCTTTATCTATATCGGCGGCAAGGCAGAAGCCCCCAAAGAAAGACGGCGTCCTGAAGCCCAAGATGTGTTACACTTCATCTCAACCTAACTATGAAGGGGTTTGCCCCTGCAATTGAGTATATAATATGACTAATTTTTTGCATCACCATGACTTACCTGATGATTTGGATTTGGGCTCCTCTGTTGCCATTGATACAGAAACAATGGGGCTTAGCCTTGTCCGTGATAGATTATGTGTCGTGCAAATTTCATCAGGGGATGGCCATGCCCACCTTGTGCAGATTGACCAGAGCGAGACCCCCTGCCCCAATCTCACATCCCTTGTTCTAGATGATACAGTTGAAAAATTATTCCATTTTGGCCGCTTTGATATCGCTCAGATGATCCGTCTTTGCGGTGATATTAAAGGACCTCTTTTCTGTACAAAAATTGCCTCTAAGCTTATTCGCACCTACACAGATAGGCATGGGCTTGCTGAGTTATGTCGTGAATTGCTAGGGGTTGAATTGTCCAAGCAACAGCAATCATCTGATTGGGGTCGCGATACGCTTAGCCAGCAGCAAATTGATTATGCGGCAAGCGATGTTCTCTATTTGCACCAGTTACGCACTGAGCTTGTGACACGGCTAGAGCGAGAGGGTCGGCTTGCCATGGCAGAAGATTGTTTCCGCTTTTTGAAACAACGTGCCATCATGGATATAAGCGGGTTTGAGGATGTGGATATTTTCCATCACTAAACACCCCTTTTGCAGTAAGCCACAGGTTAAATAATTATAGCATGAGCCAAAAGCGCCCCGACAAACAAGCAATCTTTACACCGAAGGTCGCCGTTACCCCTGTGAAGGCACGCGCCATTAGCACAAGTGTTTTACTAGGTGGTTTGGCAGCTTCTGCAGCTATTATTTTAACAGGTTGGGTATTGTTTTTTCAGAGTGATAAAAATATCACAATTGATTTAAATAATGTGCAAACCACTGAAGATGGGCGGCTAGAATTAAGTGGTCTTACCTATCAAGGCAAAACCAAAAAAGGTGAGCCTTTCACCCTGCGCGCAGAACAAGCCTCAGAAGATCCAAATGATGCCAAACAAGTCAATCTATCAACGATAGATGGTGAGGTTGTGTCTCTGCGCAATGGTCAAATCCTATTATCAGCCGCGCGCGGCCAAATGAACCAAATGGATAATGAGATTTACCTCGAAGGACAGGTTGAAGTCACACAAACAGTTCGGCAATTACAGCTTGAGACAGAGCAGCTTTATGCCAATCTTGATACGGGCACTTTAAATGCCCCGCAATTTGTAACAATCACTAGCCCAGATAGCGCACTTAGTGGCGCCTCTATGCAAGTCACGAATTTCGGAGAAACGGTGCTTTTCAAAGGAAAAAGTAAAGCGGTCATTGGGGATGAAACAAATGAGTAACCACGCACACTGGCTTCGCAAAGCCCTTCTTACGACATTGCTAGCCATGCCGCTTACCGTGCAGGCGCAAACATTAGAAGTCTCGGCCGAACAGGAATTATTGTGGGATCAGAACCAAGGTCTCTACCAAGCCATTGGAGATGCGATCGCCACAAGGGGTAGCCAAACTATTCGTGGTGATACGTTACGGGCCTATTACAGCCAAGAGGGTGAAAACCAAGATATCGAGCGATTAGAGGCACTCAAGAATGTCAGCTTTTCAGACACAAACCTGAAAGGGTCAGGTAGCCAACTTGACTATGACATTCAGCGTAATTTCTACGAGATCACCGGCCCCAATGCTGTCGTGACCAGCCCTGATGGCACGGCAACCGCAGAACAACTTATTCAATTTGACCGCGCCAAAGGCCTTGTCACACTAGAAGGAAGTGGGGATATTGCCCTGACTGATGGACGCCTTCTCAAGGGAGATCAAATTGAAATCACCTTGAATGAGGCTGAGGAAATTGAAACAATTTTTGCCACAGGTAATGTGTTTATTAGCCAGCCAGATGGCAGACAAGCCGAGGCAAGTGAAGGCACATATGACGCCAAAGCAGGAACAGCCTTGCTCACTGGTGATGTAAAAATCATCGATGGGGACAGCATTTTAAATGGACAAAAGGCTGAGATTGACTTTAATAGTGGGGTAAGCAGATTATTAACAACCGAAGGTAGCGGGCGAGTCTCGGGCATTTTGGTTGAATAAAGTGAGCTATTGGTGAGAAGAGGCCCGTCCTATAGATGCAAGATAATGAGGCACAAACAAGCCCCGCATCCGCAGGCATTCGCATGGTTCAGCAAAACCGTGGGTTGCAGGCCACTGGCCTAGGCAAAAGCTTTGCTAGCAAGCGTGTAGTGCGTAATATTACCTTGAATGTCAATCGCGGTGAAGCGGTTGGCCTTTTGGGGCCAAATGGCGCTGGTAAAACAACAACATTCTATATGTTATCAGGCTTGATCAACGCAGATGAAGGCGCGGTTATGCTTGATGGCGAAGATGTCACAAAGATGCATCTCTATGAACGGGCACGTCGCGGCATTGGCTATTTGCCACAAGAAGCCAGTATCTTCCGTGGGTTAACGGTCGAACAAAATATCCGTGCCGTGTTGGAAATCACCGAAGAGCATGCTGATATCAGAGACGCAATGCTTGAAGATTTAATGGCAGAATTTGGCATTACGCATTTGCGGAACACTATTTCAATTGCCTTGTCTGGTGGTGAGAGACGCCGCCTTGAAATCGCGCGCGCCTTGGCGGCACGACCGACCTTCTTATTGTTGGATGAACCATTAGCCGGCATTGACCCTATTGCCATCTCTGAGATTAGAGACATCATCTCGCAACTAAAAGAACATGGAATTGGTGTGTTGATCACTGACCATAATGTGAGAGAGACACTCGATATTATTGACCGCGCTTATATCATTCATGATGGCAAAGTTATGATGGATGGCACGCCAGAAGATGTTGTGCTGCATTCAGGTGTGCGGCAAGTCTATCTTGGTGATAGCTTCGCGCTATAAATTTGACAGTACTAGACATAAAAAAACGGCCCATAGGGGCCGTTGTTTTTGGTGAAATGG
>CALEYP010000041.1 GCA_937924895.1 uncultured Alphaproteobacteria bacterium | reverse complement strand
ACCTCTTCCAAAAAAGAGGCGTTTATTACTTCGAGAGACGCATCCCTAAAGATGTTCGTCCTCATTACAGCGCCAATAAAATCATAAAATCTCTTCGAACAAAGAACCGACGCATTGCTAATACTATGTCTCTGCAAATGTCTTCGCGTTTAGACCTTCACTGGGCGAGCTTGCGAGTTCAAGATTTTGCTCCGGTTGCTAAACAAGTCATTACTGATTCGAATGAAAAATCGCTACCTACAGAGATTGATTGTATGACCTTCTCGCAAGCGGCTGAGCTTTACTTGCACCTTAAAGGCAAAGAGAGGGATAAGAGATTCAAGGCTTATGCAAAACGCGCCGTAGGCTACTTGCTAGCAGTTGCAGATGATAAGAAACTGAGTAGCTATGATAGGGACGACGCTAACGCACTTCGAGACAGCCTAGCGAAAAGAGGGCTGGTAAGGTCTAGTGTGAAACGAAATTTGGAGGTTGTAAGGGCAATCTTCAATGTTGCCAATCGAGAAAAAGGTTACAATCTAAGCAACCCTTTCTCTAACGTGCTGATGAGTGCGGTGCGAGCAGGAAGCAAGCGGCTACCCCTTAATGCGAAAGAACTAGACCTAATAAAACACCAATGTCTCGTTAAAGATGATGAGATGAGGTGGCTCGTTGCAATGATTGCAGATACGGGTATGAGATTAGCCGAGGCATGTGGTCTGCTTATAGCTGAAATCAACATAGACTGTAATATCCCGCATATTTTCATCCGCAGTCATGACTGGCGGAGTCTTAAAACAGATAAAAGTGAACGCCAAGTCCCGCTGGTTGGTTCTTCACTTTGGGCGGCTAAGAAGATAGTCGAAAATGCAAGCAGTGAGTTTTGCTTCCCAAAATACTGTAACGCCCAAAGACACAAGGCAGACAGCGCAAGCAATGCGTTGAATAAGTGGATACGTCCATATGTCAGGGAAGGGTGCGTTATTCACAGTTTTCGGCACAGTTTAAGGGACAGACTTCGTGACGTTGAATGTCCCTCTGATTTGGTTGATGAAATTGGTGGCTGGAAATCCGCTGGTGTAGGTCAGCAATATGGACAAGGAACGTCGTTAAGTGTGAAGGAGAAGTGGCTAGCCAAGATTTGTTGAACGGACATCTTTAGGGATGCGTCTCTCGAAGTAATAAACGCCTCTTTTTTGGAAGAGGTATGTAGCCACAATGTCCTACCGTTTGTCCTACCCTTTAACACTAAAGTAGGAAAACTCTTGGAACTCTGCGGGTTTTTGAAGAGAAATGGTGCGGCTGAGAAGACTCGAACTTCCACGGGGTATTAGCCCCACAGCGACCTCAACGCTGCGCGTCTACCAGTTCCGCCACAGCCGCACAAAGGTCTTACTTATCACCACACACCCAAAAGGGCACCCGTGTAAGGTCGGCGATAAGGCAGGCCACCTCTCCCCAAGCGGGGGCGGTTTGGCCGTCCCCTTCTATGTCATTTTCATCACGATTGATCAAGTGCAATCTTTTGGTTCCGCGGGCAAATGTGCCACAGCCAATTTCCGCTCACGCATCCAGCTATAAAGGCCTGCCCCGACGACAATGCTGCACCCGATATAAGTGGCGCTATCGACCTGTTCACCCAGGATAAAGATACCAGCGCCAACACCAAATACCACGCGAATATAACGAAACGGGCTAATCACAGAGACATCCCCTAGGCGCATGGCGGTGGACACCGCCAAAGTGCCAATGGCCGCCGTTATAATCAGTCCCGCCACATAGAGGCTCGCTTGCCCTGCTGGCATCTGCCAATCTTGGCTAAATGCCATCATGCCGATGCCGGTGATAAAAATCATTACAGACCCATAATAAGACAGCGCAAAGGTTGAGATTTGCGCTGGCATAATGCGTGTACCAAAATCACGGATGGCCATACCCGCCACGCCTACGAGGGTAAAACTAGCATAAGCGTCAAAGCCATCCATGCCAGGGCGGATGATAATAAGTACACCCATAAGACCTGCTAGCAATGCCAGAACCCGTCGCCACCCCACGGCTTCTTTTAAAAACACAGCCCCCATGAATGTTAAGACCAAAGGCAGAGACTGCATAATCGCTGTTACGGTTGAGAGCGGGGCGTAGGCCACCGCAATAATCACACCAATGATGCCAATGGATTCACCGATACAACGCATCATCATGGCAGGATGGAGATAGGCCCTGTCCAGAAATGCATCTCTTGCACGCATCATAAATAAAGCAAATAGCACTGACATGCCGAGCCCAAGCGCCATCACAACCATACCAAGCGGCAGAAGCTGGCTAGCAAGCTTTAGGAACAGATCCCCCATCATGAAAAAAAACATGCCGATGACCATCAATAAAATGGCGCGCAAAATAGGGGGCAATGTGGCAAACATGGGGTTGCTCCTTCGGATTAGCCGGCTACCAACACACCATCACAAGATAGATCGCACCACAGATAGCACCAAGTGCGATGACCGGCATAACCCGTTCCCTGATAAGTTTCTGCGGCACAATGAAATGGTAGCCGCATTCCTCCTCTAACGCAGAACGCGCCACTTTGCACAGCAGAAATCTATACCAGCATGAAAAAGTTATATCACCTATGTGACGGCACTAGCGCGCGGCACGCCGATAATTTTGGGGAGTTTGGCCAGTATCTTGCGAGAACACTTCATAAAAGCGCGAGAGTGACCCAAAACCACTATCAAGGGCAATCGTGAGAATCTTTTCATCTGTCTCAATCAATGCTGACTTCGCATGATAGATGCGCAATTTCGTAAGATAGCTTGTAATTGAGGCCCCAAACGCTTTTTGAAATAGCCCCATTGCATAGCCATCTGATACACCGCCTGCGCCGGCAATATCTGATACTGAAATCGGTTGGGTATAATGCTCTGCCATAAAACGGATCATCAGATGCATTCGCTTCATATGGCGGCCTTTAGTGGTGCCTGTGGCAAGCATAGTCGCATCGTCCTTTGCCGCCCACCCCATATTATTTTGACGGCGTAACCGACATTGTAATTCTGTTCGTGCTAATTCTAACAGGGCTGCATCATCACTCAAATAATCGGTAAGCCATCTCTCAAAACTGGCATCATCCCCGCTCATGGCCTGTTGCGTTGTGACTAAATGGCCCGATAATAAATACCCGGTCACCTCATCTGCGAGCCCAAGCGATAATAATTCTTGCAACGGCAAATTGGCCACATAGACATGACCTTGGCCGCTACAATGTGTCACACGATGCGGTAATTGCCCCCATAAGAGGCAGAGATGACCAGACTGCGCTTTTGCTGGTCCGGCATGGGTTATAAAATCTAAATCGCATTGATCAGGAAAAATAACCTCCACATGATTGTGGTTATGCTTAGATTCCATAGGGATTGGACGATGTTTTTGCATGAAAAACCCGTCAGGAAATAAGTTTGTCGAACGTAAGAATGGCACATCCATATCGTGAAATTGCCATGTTTTTCGGAATTGGAAAAGAAAAAATATGAGAATTCCGGAATGATTTCACAGATTGACGGAAGCCAGCCGAGAAAGAATCACTTCATACTCGTTGATACCGTTTGTGGTTGTGTGTTTCATGGTAAAGACACAACCATTATGGAAGCCTGAGGAATCAGGCACTACTTTTTGGGAGGATCCTTATGAAAAAGACACTCGCCGCGCTAGCGACGGTTGCGTCTCTTGGTCTGACATCTGCAGCAAGCGCAGGTACGCTTGTTATCAACACAGATACATCTGACCCAGCGCCGAAAGCAGCGTTTCAATATATTATTGATAAATTTGAAGCTGAAAACCCAGATGTGACAGTCGAATGGAACCTGTTCGACCACGAAGGGTACAAGCAGTCAATCCGTAACTTCTTGAACACAAATCCACCAGACGTTGCAAACTGGTATGCAGGCAACCGCATGCGTCCATTCGTCAAAGCTGGTCTATTTGAAGATGTGTCTGACATTTGGGCCGACACAGGCTGGCAAGATGGTGAATTGAACAACTCAATGGCACATGCGAAGAAGTCAATGACTATCGCTGGTCGCCAGTGGGGTGTGCCTTACACATATTACCAGTGGGGTATTTATTACCGTAAGGATATCTTTGAGAAGCTAGGCATTGCTGTACCAAAGACATTTGATGAGCTCGTAGAAGCATCAGCCACATTGAAGGCAAATGGCATAACACCATTCACTATCGGTTCAAAATATCTTTGGACAACAGCTGGTGTGTTTGACTATTTGAACCTACGCACAAATGGCTATGAGTTCCACATGGACCTAGCGCTTGGTAAAGTGCCTTACACAGACCCACGCGTCCAAGCCACATTCGACAACTGGGACCGTTTGGTAAAGCCTGGTTACTTCATCGAAAACCACGCCGCTTACAGCTGGCAGGAAGCGTTGACACCAATGGTGAAGGGCGAAGCTGCGATGTATGTTATGGGTAACTTTGCTGTTGCACCATTGCGTGAAGCTGGCCTAACTGATGACCAACTTGGTTTCATGCAGTTCCCAGAAATCACAGCTGGCATTCCAATGGCTGAAGAAGCACCAACAGACACAGTGCACATCCCGTCAAAGGCGAAGAACAAAAAAGACGCCAAGCGTTTCTTGATCTTCATGGCGCGCGCTGACGTTCAGACAGAAGTGAACAAGATCCTTGGTCAGTTGCCAATTAACGCACAGTCAACAGTGGCTGATGACAAGTTCTTGAAAGCTGGTAACGAAATGTTGAACAACGCCTATGCGATGGCACAGTTCTATGACCGTGATGCACCAGCTGAAATGGCATCTGCCGGCATGAAGGGCTTCCAGGAATATATGGTTAAGCCAGAGCGTCGTGATGCAATCCTAAAGCGTCTCGAAAAGGCACGCGCACGCATCTATAAGTAAGATTGCGTCTTATCTTTGGGGTAGAGGCGGTTTGCCTCTACCCTTTTTTCTTCACAAATTTTTTCGTTACATCCCCATTGTGAGTTTGTTGGATGAGCCACACTTTAACACCATCACCCCGCCAAGAAATACGCCGGTCTAGCTGGTGGAAACGGCATCAACAACAAATTACGCCATGGCTATTTCTGGCACCTGGCTTAATTTTCTTCACCGTTTACGTGATTTACCCCATTTTTCAATCTATGGCGATTTCACTCTATGAATGGGATGGTCTTTCACCAGCAACCTATATCGGATTTGCCAATTACGTTGAATTGATGGATGATGAGGAATTCTACACCTCATTATGGAACAATGTGCGCTGGCTTATCTGCTTTATGCTGGCAGTGCCACTTGGCCTTGCCATTGCCCTGTTCCTCAACCAAACGATTTTCGGCATCCGTCTTATTAAATCACTCTTCTTCTTTCCCTTTGTGATTTCGCAAGCTGTGATTGGCCTAATTTTCACCTGGTTCTATGAGCCAAATTACGGGGTAATTGCACCGCTTCTGAACATGGTAGGATGGGACGGCTGGGCCATTTTGGCAGATGAGGACTACGCGACCTACGGTATCATTTTTGCAGGACTTTATCCGCAGATTGCCTATTGCATGATCCTTTATCTCACGGGCCTCAACAATATATCCGCTGACCAGATCGAAGCTGGCCGCATGGATGGCGCCAAAGGCTGGTCTCTTTTCTGGAATATTATTTTACCGCAATTGCGTCCTGCGACCTTTATCGCCGTGGTGGTTACAATCATTGGCGCGCTGCGCTCATTTGACATGATTGCTATCATGACACAAGGCGGCCCGTGGGGGTCAACGAATGTGCTGGCTTACTTCATGTTTGAACAGGCGTTAAGCGAATATGGCTACCGTATGGGGTATGGATCGGCTATCGCCACTATCTTATTTGCCATCATGCTAGTCTACATCACTTTCTTCATTTACCGCATGTATCGCGATGAAAAGAGAGGCTTGTAAGAGATGTTTCCAACACCGATTGAAAAAGCCGCTCCTGCCACGCGCTTTAGCTATAAAATTGCTGTGCCGATTGCCTTGGTTATCTGGCTTATCCCTCTGTTAGGGGTGATGATGACGGCTTTGCGCGGCCCAGGCGATATCACCGCCGGTAATCTATGGGGCATCCCCTCGGAATTGATGCTTGCGACGAATTTTAACGATGTCTTTACCAACACACCGATGTGGGACTTCATTTTGAACTCGTTCAAAATCACTATCCCAACGATGATAGGGGCTGTGGCACTCAGTTGTATGACAGGTTTTGCCCTTGCCTCTTATGAGTTTAAAGGCAATCTGTTGCTATTCTTCATGTTTGTCGCTGGTAACTTTATTCCGTTTCAGATTTTGATGATTCCTGTTCGCGACCTCACGTTTCAAGTTGGTCTCTATGACACTATCACAGGGCTTGTTCTGTTCCATGTGGCATTTCAAACAGGGTTCTGCACGCTCTTTATGCGGAATTTTATTCGGGCTCTACCGTTTGAATTGATCGAAGCCGCACGCATTGATGGGGCCTCTGAATTTAAGATTTTCTGGCAAATAGTCCTACCTCTCATTCGTCCTGCAATCGCTGCGCTTTGCGTATTGATTTTCACCTTTATCTGGAATGATTATTTCTGGGCCACTGTTCTCATTCAAGGGCAACACGCGATGCCTGTCACAGCTGGCTTGAAATCTCTCAATGGGCAATGGATTGCGGCTTATCACCTTGTATCTGCAGGGGCTATTGTGGCTGCAATACCACCTGTTCTTATGTTCTTTATTATGCAACGTCACTTTATCGCTGGCCTAACATTGGGTGCCAGCAAGGGTTAAATACCAATGACTAAGATTACTATCATCGGTGCAGGCAGCACCGTCTTCATGCGCAATATTGTCACTGATATCCTATTGGAGCCGCTATTTGCCGATTGTCATATCGCGCTTCAAGATATTGATGAGAAGCGCCTTAAAACCTCACAATTAGTGGTAGATAAGATCACATCTGCCCTCTCTGTATCACCACAAGTGACAGCCACGATGTCACGTGAAGAGGCGTTAACAGGCGCTGATTTTGTGATTTTGATGATTCAAGTGGGCGGCTATAAGCCATCAACTGTGATTGATTTTGACATTCCGCAAAAATACGGCCTTCAACAAACCATCGCTGATACGCTCGGCATTGGCGGGATTATGCGCGGCTTACGCACGGTGCCCGTACTGGTTGATATCGCCCGTGATATGGAACGGCTTTGTCCAGATGCGCTCATGCTGCAATATGTCAATCCGATGGCCATTAACTGTTTGGCGTTGTCACAAATTGCTCCTGAGTTAAATTATGTAGGCCTATGCCATTCTGTTCAGGGTACAGCGGCTGATCTCGCTCGTGACCTCGGCGAAGACATGGCGAACATCTCTTATGATTGCGCCGGCATCAATCATATGGCCTT
>CALEYP010000040.1 GCA_937924895.1 uncultured Alphaproteobacteria bacterium | reverse complement strand
GGCGACATCCAGTCCATGACACGGCTGCTTGAACTGATGACACCACTGTCTCAGCTTGACCCCGGCATCATGGACTATGTCGATAGCGACGGTATCTCCAAGCACCTCATCAAGATCCTTGGCGTCCCAGCAACAGCTATCCGAGGCGACCGCGAGGTTGCGATGATGAGAGCGCAGCGTGAACAGGCACAAGCTCAGGCAGCTGAGCAAGCAGAGCTGATGCAAGGCGCAGAAGCTGCCGGCAACGCCGCTCCTATGGTGAGAGCCCTTGGTCTTAGTCAGGGTCAGGGTCAATGACGCCAGAGGAAATCATCGAGCTTTACAAGGTGGTCTTTTCAACAGAAGACGGCCAGCGCGTTCTTGAGGACATGGGTGTGAGATTTTGTGAACATAGTTCAACTTTTTCCACAGACCCTTGTGAAACAGCGTACCGAGAAGGTCAGCGGACGGTGCTGTTGTTTATCAAATCCATGCTCCGCGACCGCAAACCATTAGAGGAAATTGCAGACAATGAGTGAAGAACAGGTAGCTGAGGTCTCTGCCGACGCAGAGGTAACCCAGTCTGTCGCCGATGATTGGCGCTCAGGTATCCCCGAAGAAATCCGGGGGCATAAGTCATTAGAACACATTCAGGATGTAGGAGCTCTTGCTAAGTCCTACGTCAACGCACAGTCCATGATTGGGGCAGACAAGGTTGCCATTCCCGGCAAACATGCCACAGACGAGGACTGGGGCGAGGTTTACAGGCGCTTGGGTCGCCCTGATAGCCCCGAAGGCTATGAGCTGACCAACGAGCTACCTGAAGGCGCAGAGGCCAGCGACGATATGTTGAACTGGTTCCGGGGCGCCGCACATGAGGCCGGGTTGACGCCGCAGCAAGCACAGAAGCTGCTTGGTGGTTACAACGAGATGCTCGGCACTATGGTGCAGAACGACAGCGGTATGGCTGACCAGATGCGCGCTGACGCTGAAATGGAGCTCAAGCGCGAGTATGGGGCAGCATTTGACGACCGTCTTGCAAACGGTAACGCTGTGCTGGCAGAATTTGGAACAGACGACATCTCTGAGATCCAGCTCGCCGATGGGCGCTTGCTTGGTGACCACCCAGAGATGATTAAAATGATGGTGAACATAGGCGAGTTCATCAACAGCAAGATAGGCGAAGACAGCCTCGAGGGCATCAAGACATCCGGCGCAATGACGCCAGGTGACGCTCAAGAGCGGCTGAACGAGCTTACAGCTCAAGGCTCGCCATATTGGGATCAGCGCCACCCTGAGCACGAGTTCTATGTGAATGAGGCTCTCAAATACAGGGGAATGATGAGTGGCTGACCTAGATACAGACCGCGAGTTCAGGCTTGAGGTGCTGAGGCTGACATTGGAATCAGGCTCGGCAGCGATTATCGCAAACCCGCTTGAACACGCAGAAAAGAATTTGCAGTGGTGCTTACAGCCGATTGACAAGCAACCAGCCCAAAAGGCTACGGCACCCAGCAAAAAACCCGGACAAGCTGCTTAGCCCCGGTCGGCGCAACCGCTATTGCAACAACCTATCGTCCGACAAGGTGTCGGGTAGCGAGCTTATCAAAACGCTTGTGTGTAAAAGGAGGCAGTAATGTCTACACAAATCACCACCGCGTTTTCCCAGCAGTTTAGCGCCAACGTGCAACTGCTTTCTCAGCAGACTGGTTCTATCCTTCGTGGAGCCGTGTCTGAGGAAGCTGTTACTGGTGAGAAGGCTTTCTTCGACCAGGTTGGAGCTGCAGCCGCTGTGAAGCGCACCTCGCGCCATCAGGATACCCCGATGGTCGAAACCCCCCATTCTCGCAGAATGGTAACTATGGATTCGTATGAATGGGCAGATCTGATTGACGATGCTGACAAAGTCCGCATGTTGATTGATCCGACTAGCACTTACGCTCGCGCAGCTGCCGCTGCAATGGGTCGTGCTATGGACGATGCCATCATCGAAGCCGCAACAGGCACAGCAAAGACTGGCAAGTCTGGCGCCACTAGCACAACGCTGCCTAGTGCCAACCAGATTGCAGCTGGTTCCGCTGACCTGACACTGGCGAAGCTGATTGAGGCCAAGAAAATTCTCGACCTTAATTCGGTTGACCCATCCATCCCGCGTCACATTGCCGTGGGCCCTGACCAGATTGAAGCATTGCTGAACAGCACAACTGTCACGTCCAGCGACTTCAACACCATCAAGGCCCTGGTCCAAGGTGAGATAAACACGTTCTTGGGCTTCCAGTTCCATGTGTCTACTCGTCTTGCCAAGTCTGGCAATAACCGCACATGTTTTGCTTGGGCCGAAGACGGCATCAAGCTGGCTGTCGGTAAAGACGTCATGTCACGGATCGATGAGCGCTCCGACAAGTCTTATTCCACCCAAGTCTACTACTGTGCCACATTTGGCTCGACAAGGATGGAAGAAGATAAGGTAGTTTCCATCATCTGTGATGAATCGGCATAAGGAGGGTTTGAACAATGACTGTATACTCAAATGTTCGCACTGACCTTACGCAGGACGATCCTACAGAGTTCGTGAAGGCCAACCAGCTTGCTGGTGTTCTTCGCGTAGCACATGCCCAGTTTGAGGCATCATCTCAGGCGGCAGACACGATTGAAATGTTTGCTCTGCCCAATGGTGCTCGTGTCGTGCAGGCAAAGCTCTGCCATGACGCACTGGGCGGCTCAACAACATTGGCTGTTGGCCACGCGGCTTACACCAATTCGGATGGCACGGCTGTTGCTGCTGACAATGCCCATTACAAGGCAGCTGCGGCATCGACTTCGGCTCAGTGTGTTGACGCTGCGGCTACTCTGGCGCTGGGTTCCGGCGAAGAGGTTGATCTGGACGGCGACACCAAAGACAACGAGTACATCGTTACTGTCACTTCAACTGGTACCACAACTGGCACCATTGAGCTGACTATGTACTACGTCGTTGACTAACCATGAGAGGGGCGGCTTCGGTCGCCCCTTTTTCTTGCAAGGGGATTTAGATGGCATCTATTGTTGATATTTGTAATAGCGCTCTCAACCAGATTGGTGCGTCTAACATCATCAGCCTGACCGAAGATAGTAAGGCTGCGCGTATCTGTAACCAGCGTTTTGCCTTTGTCCGGGACAGCGTTTTCCGCTCGCATCCTTGGAACTGCCTGACTACCAGGACGTCGATTGCGCCTGACACTACCGCCCCGGCGTTTGAGTTCACAAAGCAGTTTACGCTGCCGACTGACCCATTCTGCTTGCGCGTTCTAGCTTTGAGCGACACAGACATCTTGTACAAGATTGAAGGCCGCAAGCTGCTCTGCAACGAGAGCTCGATTGAGATGATTTATATCGGGCGCGTTCTAGACGGCAACCAATATGACCTATTGCTGATTGAAGCGCTGGCCGCAGCTATGGCCGCAGATTTGGCTTACCCGCTCGTGGGAAGCTCTGCCTTGGGCGCTAACATGTACCAGCTCTATCAGAACAAACTGACCGAAGCGCGCTTTGTAGATGCGACTTAGGACAATGACATTAACACATCTGTGATCTCTGACAGCCGGACTGTCGCAGCGGATACCTTCATCAACGCGAGGTACTAATGGCGAAGGCGTCACCAGCTTTTACCAACTTTACTGCCGGTGAGCTGAGCCCAAGGCTCGATGGCCGGACAGATGTTGGCAAGTATTTTAACGGCTGTAAGAAGCTACAGAACTTTGTTGTGCATCCTCATGGGGGAGCCAGCCGCCGTCCCGGCACCATATTCGTGCGTGAGGTAAAGAACAGCGCTCATAACGTGCGCTTGATACCATTCGAATTTAACGTCACGCAAACCTACATCCTTGAGTTTGGCGACACCTATTTCCGCGTTCACAAAGACGGCGGCACCGTGGTTTCAAGCGGTGTGCCTGTAGAAATCACAACGCCATACGCACACACAGACCTAGACAAGCTCAAGTTCACGCAATCCGCTGATGTGATGTACCTTGTGCATCCCGACTTTGCGCCGCGCAAGATTACCCGGACAAGCCACACAGCATGGACAATCACAGAGGTTGACCTACTGCGCGGCCCTATGGGCGAAGACAATACGAGCAGCACGACATTGGTTGCAGACGCCAGAACAGGCAATGTAACCATCACTGCCAGCGCTAACACCTTTGTGAGCAACGATGTCGGGCGCCTCGTAAAATTGCATGATGGCTTTGCCAAAATCAGTAGCTATACATCAGCGACATCTGTTGATGCAGATGTGCAGGAAAATGCTGACGGTCGCACTGAGCTGATGCCAAGCTACACAGCGACAACCATATCGGCACATGAAGGCGACCCTTCAGCCACAGGCCTCGAGCACAATGACCGCTTTCAGGATTCATCTGGGCAGTTCATCACTCAGGGCTTCAAGGTTGGCATGAAGGTAACCGTCAGTGGGTTCACCACGTCAAATAACAACGAAAGCTCCGCGATTGTCGTCAAAGTCACCGATGACACGCTACTCTTGGCGCCATCGTCAGACCTGACAGATGAGGCAGCTGGTGACAGCGTTACCATCAGTGGAGACCTGACAGCCAGCACAGATTGGGCTTTAGGCGCGTTTTCAGCCACCACAGGCTACCCTTCGGCGGTTGCCTTCTATGAACAGCGCTTGGTGTTCGCTTCGACCACTGACCAGCCCCAGACGCTGTTTTT
>CALEYP010000039.1 GCA_937924895.1 uncultured Alphaproteobacteria bacterium | reverse complement strand
TATGCTCATTATAGACTCCAGCAATTGCCATAGGCAGTCTTGACCTTAATGATGCATAGCCTTGCCTATCCTCAGGCGCTACAGGCTCTTCATACCACCGTAGTGCATGATCAGATAGTGCATGGCCCAATGCCAAGGCTTCATGTCGACCATAAGCATGATTTGTATTAACCATCAATTCAACATCTCTTGACCCCAAGGCCTCCGCAATAGTGTTCATGACAATCACATCATCCTTTACACCAAAGCCAAGCTTTACTTTCATAGACGTGAATCCATTCTCCCAATGCATCAGCGCCTCTTCAGCTAATCTATCTGCCTCACCCTGCCCCTCTAATCGATAGAAACCTGTGGCATAGTGGTGAACAGATAAACGGCAAGCCCCGCCCAAAAGTTGGCTAATTGGTTGGCTATAAAATTGGCCCGCAATGTCCCATAGCGCAATATCAATGCCGCTAATGGCAGCCATGACCGCGCCTTTACGTCCATAATCTCGGGATTGATTGTACATCTTGAACCATAAACGTTCTGTATCAAGTGGATTTTCTCCTATCAACAAAGGGGCAAAAGCATGTGTAATCGCACTGCCTGCAATTTCAGGCGCTTCAAGACCTTGCGTGAAGGCCTCACCCCATCCCGTCAGTCCCGTATCCGTTGTAACTTCAATTAGATTTGCGGAACGCACACCTACAAACCCTTGCGAAAAAGCAAATGGCGTCTCAAGAGGAGATTTCAAAATATGCGTCTTTACAGCCGTAATCTTCATCGCTCTCACATAACCTTTTGACAAGTCTAAATCATTACATCCAAACTATCTTTTCAGAAAATAATCACTTTGACAAATGGACTTTAAAAGACAAGCCGCTGATTTCTTGACAAGATAACGCATCATCTCACAAGCTATCATCTGGAGACTTGCTCGTTTTTTTACCATCTTCTTTTTTCAATAAGGACGTCTCATAATGGCACCTTTTATTCGCTTACATGAACAAGAAAATATCAGCACCGCGTCATTGATACCACGCAATCATAAGATTGCGAGTAAGGCCATTGGAGCTGGTGAAGCGATTTATAAATATGCGCAAATCATCGGTTATGCGAGCATGGATATTGAGGCAGGCGAGCATGTTCACACACATAATGTCTCTTTCCGCAACACCCAAGCTGACTATGAGTTTTCAACAAATTTGAAACAACCGCTAAAGCCCGCAAAACAAGATCATTTCATGGGATATCGGCGCGAGAATGGTAAAGTGGGGACACGAAATTATATTGGCATCCTCACCTCAGTCAATTGTTCCGCAACAGCAGCGCGTATGATTGCTTCTGCTTTTGGTCCCGAAGAAATGGCACAATATCCAAATGTTGATGGCGTGGTGGCCTTTGTTCATGGCACTGGTTGTGGTATGGCAGGACAAGGAGAAGGGTTTGAAGCCCTCCAGCGCGTTATGTGGGGCTATGCTAAAAACCCCAATCATGCTGGTATATTGATGGTCGGCCTTGGTTGTGAAATGAATCAAATTGACTGGCTACTTGAAGCCTATGGCCTGAAACAAGGCCCCTTATTTCAAACCATGAATATTCAAGATAATGCAGGCCTAGCACACACCGTCGCTCAAGGCATTGAAAAAGTCCGCGCAATGCTCCCTGAAGCAAACAAAGCGCAAAGAGTGCCCTGCCCTGCCTCATCCTTGATGGTGGCCCTACAATGTGGCGGCTCTGATGCGCTTTCTGGCATCACAGCTAACCCTGCTCTTGGCTATGCATGTGACTTGCTGGTTGCCCAAGGAGGCACCGCTGTTCTTGCCGAAACGCCAGAAATCTATGGCGCTGAACATTTATTGACGAAAAGAGCAGCCACTAAAGACGTCGGTGACAAGCTGATATCTCTGATCAAATGGTGGGAAGATTATACGGCACGTAACCGAGGGTCCATGGATAATAATCCAAGCCCTGGCAATAAAAAGGGCGGGCTGACAACGATCTTAGAAAAGTCACTTGGTGCGGCCGCAAAGGGCGGCACAACGCCTCTGACTGGTGTCTATAAATATGCTGAAACAGTCACAG
>CALEYP010000038.1 GCA_937924895.1 uncultured Alphaproteobacteria bacterium | reverse complement strand
CGTTCTGCGGGTATCGATGCGAGGAATGGCGCACCCGAGAGGATTCGAACCTCTGGCCTCTGCCTTCGGAGGGCAGCGCTCTATCCAGCTGAGCTACGGGTGCCTAGGCGGCATTATACATGAACCGCCTTGATGTGCATCATAAATTTGCAAGACCGTCTAGCCAAAGACAACCTGATGCATGGCGCGGCCTGGCAAGAGCGTAAAGGCACCAGTTAAAAGTAGCGCAAACACATAGAGCGCGATCATCACCTGTTTATGGCGTTTAATCTTGCCCACTTTGACAAAATAAATGGCGAGCCCGACTGAGAAGATGGTCCAAAGGCTCAGGAGATGGATAGGGCTATAGGCACCCCATAATCTAATCTCATGGATGAAGAACGAGCTGACAGAGACAATCATCATCAACCCGACCCACAGATAGCCAAGGCTGCGATGCCGCATGCCCCCTTTTCTACCAGCTAATTGAATGCCGCCCAAAATCACTGCTAGCATAGCCGCGACGGCATGAAGGGGGATAGGTGCTGCTTCGGCCCATAATGCATCCATTGCCATATCCTCTCTTGTCATATCTCATAGTTTCTTTTCTGGTCTATCAGCTTTTATCGGTTAAGGCTATGGGCAGGCTATTCTTGCGTCACTCTGTTGGCTGGCATATAAAGGCAAGATAAGCATATTCATGTTATTTTATGATTCATAAAAGGGGAAGATGATGGCGCAGACAGACGCAGCAGCCACACCACAGTCAAATGAAGATAATCTAGTGATTTATACCGCCGATCAGCGTGTCTCTTGTAATGGCGGCGGCGGGGCGCTTGGGCATCCACAAATCTGGTTGAACATGACAAGCGCAGGTGAAGTGACCTGTCCTTATTGTTCCCGTCATTTTATTCACAGCACAGCACAGGATTAAGCATTTATGGCCGTTGACGCATCAGACAAGCTCGTTCTCATTGACGGCTCTGGCTATATTTTCAGAGCCTTTCATGCCCTGCCACCTATGACGCGGGCCGATGGAACACCTGTCAATGCGGTCTTTGGCTTTACTAAAATGCTATTAAAGCTTGTTGATGATTTGGCGCCTCATTCCATCGCTGTGGTGTTTGATGCCGGTCGTCATACCTTTCGCAATGATATCTACACGGCATACAAAGCTAATCGCAGTGAACCACCAGAGGAGCTTGTCCCGCAATTTGCGCTCGTGCGAGACGCGGCAAAGGCCTTATCTCTTGCGGTCGTGGAATTGCCAGGGTTTGAAGCCGATGATGTGATCGCGACCTATGCGAAGTTGGCAAGTGCGGCAGGTCGCCAAACCATCATTGTGTCATCAGACAAAGATTTGATGCAGCTCGTGACAGATGATGTGGAAATGCTTGATCCGATGAAGCAGCGCCGGATTGGCCATGATGAGGTCATCGAAAAATTCGGGGTCGCCCCTGATAGGGTCGTTGATGTGCAGTCTCTTGCAGGCGATAGCACAGATAATGTGCCTGGTGTCCCAGGGATTGGCATCAAAACAGCCGCAGAACTGATATCCCAATTTGGATCATTAGAGGCGTTATTGGCTGGTGCAGAGACAATCAAACAGCCGAAGCGCCGTCAAAATTTGATCGAATTTGCGGAGATGGCGCGCATCTCCCAGAAATTGGTGAAGCTAGCTGATGATGTGGATGTGCCGCTGGCGCTCGAAGACTTGGTCACGCCAGTACGCGATCAAGAGGCATTGGTCACTTTCGTTCAAGAACAAGGTTTCAGGTCGCTTATGACAGCTCTTGGCGCCAAGCCAGCGAATGCCCCAACCGCATCGACGCCATCCTCATCAGGCGAGATACAGGAAATCGTGGCACCGCATGTTGAAGAGACCTCATACCAGCTAGTGACAGATGTGACGGTCTTACAAGAGTGGTGTCAGGCCGCGAAGGCACAAGGCTATTGCGCCCTTGATACTGAAACCAGTTCACTGAATGCGAGTGAGGCAAGTCTTGTAGGGGTCTCATTGGCCCTTGCCCCAGGTAAAGCCTGCTATATTCCCTTGCGCCATCAAACAGCAGATGCCGCTGAGACCGACCTGTTAGCGCTGCCTGAAGATGTGCCGTCATTCACACAAATCGACTTTGATAAGGCGATGGCCTTGCTGAAGCCATTATGTGAAGACCCATCGATTTTGAAAATCGGTCATAATTTGAAATATGACAGCCATGTCTTGCGTCGCATCGAAAATGGCGGCATTACGCTTGCCCCTGTCGATGATACAATGTGCCTATCTTATGTCTTAGATGCAGGGCGGGTTTCACGCCATAATATGGATGCCTTGGCTGATCATTGGCTAGGTCATCAAACCATCAAATATGAAGATGTGTGCGGCAAAGGCAAAAGTCAGATCAGTTTCGCTGCGCTTAGTCCTGAGGCTGCGCTTGATTATGCGGCCGAAGATGCTGATATCACCTTGCGGCTCTGGATGATGTTGAAGCCGCGGCTGGCACGTGAAGGCATGACGTCGGTTTATGAGCGGCTGGAACGGCCTTTGATAGCGATTTTGGCTGAGATGGAATCTGCGGGTGTGGCGATTGATGATACGATGTTACGCCGTCTTTCGAATGATTTTGCCACACGCATTCATGAGTTAGAAGCCAATATCCATGAGCTAGCAGGTGAGCCCTTTAATGTGGCATCACCAAAACAATTGGGTGAAGTTCTTTTTGATAAATTAGGCTTTGAAGGCGGTAAGAAATCAAAAACCGGGGCCTATGCCACTGGCGCTGAGATTCTAGAGGATCTCGCGGCCAATGGGGCCATGATTGCACAAAAGGTTCTGGATTATCGCCAGCTTGCCAAGTTAAAATCCACCTATACTGATGCGCTTATCACCTCGCAGCATCCGACCACCGGGCGTATTCATACTTCTTATTCTATGGTGGGTGCCTCGACAGGGCGGCTATCATCTTCTGATCCGAATTTGCAGAATATTCCGATCCGCACCGCCGAAGGCCGCCAGATCAGAGAAGCCTTTATCGCCCCTGAAGGGTATAAACTGATCTCTGCTGATTATAGCCAAATTGAATTGCGTCTTGTGGCACATGTAGCAGGTGAAGCATCGATGTTGCAAGCATTCCAAGACGGTATAGATATTCACGCTCAAACAGCTTCAGAAGTGTTTAATATTCCATTGGCCGAAATGGATGGCGAGACGAGACGCCGCGCCAAGGCCATTAATTTTGGCATTATTTACGGGATTTCTGCTTTTGGATTAGCGCGTCAATTAGCTATTCCTAGAGGTGAGGCACAAGATTATATCACCGCCTATTTTGCGCGTTTTCCTGGTATCCGCACTTATATGGAAGAGACCAAAGCCCAAGCGCGTGAGGCAAAATATGTCGAAACCCTATTTGGGCGCCGCATTCATATAGGTGATATTGCATCGTCTAATCCTAATATGCGCGCTTTCGCAGAACGCCAGGCAATTAACGCCCCGATACAGGGATCAGCTGCTGATATTATCAAACGGGCAATGGTGCATTTGCCGCCTGCTATTGCCGCAGCAGGGCTGTCAGCCAAAATGCTATTGCAGGTGCATGATGAATTAATTTTTGAAGTGCCGGATAATCAAGCTGAAGCGGCATCTGCTCTTATCCGAGAAATTATGGAAAAAGCCCACCAGCCTGTTATCGCCCTAGATGTGCCATTAGTAGCTGAGGCAGGGATTGCGCAAAGCTGGTCAGACGCGCATTAAAGCTTGTGCCTTATTTTGGTCATGATCTGGTCACGATATGGGACCGGTTTGTCATTAAGCTTGTCTCTTGTGATAAGATAATGTGACAAAACAAGAAAGGGAGTTATGCGTTATGGGTAAAAGACTTGCTCTTGTCGATGATGATCAAAATATTCTGACATCCGTTTCTCTGGCGCTAGAGGCCGAAGGGTTTGAGATTGATACCTATCATGATGGCGAGCAGGCGTTGCAAGGGCTGAGCCGTCGCCCCGCTGATTTGGCAATCCTAGATATTAAAATGCCACGCATGACAGGCATTGAGCTTCTTGAAAAATTGCGCCTGAAATCAGCTATGCCAGTGATTTTCCTGACCAGTAAAGATGATGAGCTTGATGAAGCCCTGGGTCTGGGGCTTGGTGCTGATGATTATATCACTAAACCCTTTTCACAGCGCTTGCTTCTGGCTCGTATCCAAGCAGTGTTGCGGCGGGCAGGGGCAGCAAGCTCGCCTGAGGCATCCGCACAGCAAATTCGTCAAGGTGATTTGCTGCTTGATCCAGAACGACATTTGGTCAGCTGGAAACAAAAAGATGTCAAATTGACTGTGACGGAGTTCCTACTATTACAAGCGCTTGCCACACGCCCTGGTCATGTCAAAAACCGTGACCAATTAATGGATGCCGCCTATGGCGAGTCTGTCTTTTTGGATGATCGTACAATTGATAGTCATGTCAAACGATTACGCCGTAAATTCAAAGCAACAGACCCCGCTTTTGACCAAATTGAGACTCTCTATGGCATTGGGTATCGTTATAAGACACAAGATAGTTGAGGGTCATGAGGCGTCTGTGGCATAGGGTAAAACAACGCATTGCGCGTATCTGGCAGGGCTCGCGTCTATCGGTGCGTATCCTTACCATTATGTTATTCCCGCTGGTACTTTTTACCATCGGCCTATTATCTGTTGATCAATATAAACGTGCCCTCATCCGCGGAGAGTTATCGGCGCTTGAGCGGCAAGGTGTGGTTCTGGCACGCTCGCTAGCTTTGGCAGAGGCATCTCGTTCTGATTTTGTGTATCGGCGGTTATCCCCAGAAACCATGACACAATTATTGCCGCTGGTCGGTTATGGCTCAGTTCTGCGCGCACGTGTTTTTCAGCCAGATGGCACATTAGCGGCTGATACGGCGCGCTATGGTCTATCATCAGGTGTGGTAGATGTGAGGCGTCGCAAAGATCGGTCCATGCAAGGGGCTTTTCGTAGCCAGGTGACGAACTGGCTCAATCAAATCGTATCCTTATTTAATAGTGACCCGCCAATGCCTATCATGCCCGATCGTAGGCGTGAGCAAATCAGCGAAAGCCCCCATGTTCGAGCTGCCCTCAACGGTCAGTTGCGCCGCGGTGTGTTTCGCGGGATGCATGGACAAATGGTGTTATCTGTCGCGGTGCCCGTGCAAGATTTGCGTGTCGTGCGTGGGGCCTTGTTACTGACAACAAGTGGCGGGCGCATCGAGAATGAAATTCAACAAGTGCAATGGGTGTTTCTGCAGATTTTTGGCATCGTCTTTTTGGTGACCATTGCATTAGCTTTGTATCTGGCGCGCTCCATCACAACCCCTATCACCAAATTAGCGGCCGCTGCCGATAGCTTGCGTCAAAGTCACGATTTACAGCCGCTTGCCACGCTGCCAAATCGCAAAGATGAGATCGGGAAATTATCGCTTGCACTGACAGAAATGACGAATGAGTTACAGCGTCGTATCCAAGCCACAGCTGGCTTCGCCGCGGATGTATCTCATGAACTTAAAAACCCTTTAACATCGTTGCGATCTGCGGTGGAAACGGTGGCCTTGATAGAAGATCCGAAGCAACAACAGAAATTGATGGATGTGATCTTGGCAGATGTTGGCCGTTTAGATCGGCTTATTTCAGATATATCAGAGGCTAGCCGCATCGATGTCGAATTGCATCGTGCTTTGCCAGAACCTGCACCTATCAACGAACTAATAGATAATTGGGTAGCGTTATCCCAAGACAGGTTTGGCGCTGACACATTGCGCTATGACAGGCTAGAGAACGATGTGCTTGTGCGTTTTTTCCCCGGCCGTATTGTTCAAATTTTAGATAATCTTTTGCAAAATGCGTTGTCTTTCTCACCAGAGGATTCCCCAATTACGCTTCGTGTGACTGTGACTGATGCCGCTGTTTTCATTGCGCTAGAAGATGAGGGTCCTGGCATTCCTGCTGGCAAATTAGAGGCGATTTTCGACCGCTTTTATACTGAACGCCCGACAAGAGAGGGGTTTGGCAATCATTCAGGTCTAGGGCTATCTATTTCGCGTCAAATTGCTGAAGCGCACAATGGTACGTTGACAGCAGAAAATAGGACAGCGCAAAGCGATGGACAAATGTTAGGGGCGTGCTTTACACTAAAACTCCCGCTGGCAGGATAAACATAAAATTGACCAGTAAAAATGATGAGACTGGAGACCTACATATAATGACACTCTCTCCTGAACTTATCTTAATCACAGGGCAAGCAGGTTCTGGGCATTCCACCTCTCTCAAAATCTTAGAAGATCTGGGATTTGTTACTGTTGATAATCTACCCTTGGCCCTAGTCGATCAATTGGTGGCGATTGAAGTGGAAACCAATGGTCACGCCCTTGCTATTTGCGCCGATCAGCGCACATCAGGCTTCGACGTTACCGCGATTGAACGCCTCATTGCCAATTTGCGTCAGAAATTTGATACCCGCTTTAAACATATTCACCTTGTCGCATCAGAGGCGGAGATTTTGCGTCGCTATCAATCGACAAGGCGCGCACATCCGCTCAGTGCAACACATCAAATTGAAGAAGCTATCGCAGTGGATGGGGCACAATTAGCGCCGATTGCAGCATTGGCAGATGTTGAAATTGATACAACAGCGCTATCTCCCACGGCGTTGCGGTCCCATATTCTAGCCGGTGTGAAATTTGATACAGCGGGCGGGCTAGGCCTGACAGTGCAGAGTTTTGCCTTTAAAAATGGTGTGCCAGCGGCAGCTGATTATGTGTTTGATGTTCGGTTTTTGCGAAACCCTCATTGGGATGCGGGTTTGCGTGCGATGACAGGGCAGGATAGCCAAGTGTTTGAGTATATTGCTGCTGATTATGGCTTTGGCTCATTTTTCTCAGGGTTATACCAGCTGTTTCCGCCAATCTTATCTGCTAGCATTCGTGATGGTCGTCCCCAGCTTATGATTGCCTTTGGATGTACAGGGGGGCGTCATCGGTCAGTCGCCTGTGCCACACATTTCACGAAATGGCTGCGTAAAGAAGGTATCTCAGTGACATTGCTGCACCGTGAACTAGATGGGTCTTAAAGTCGTAGCAATGGGCATATTATGAAAAGCCTTTCTTTCAGGTGTCTTTTCCTGATATAACACCGACAAGATAGCTGAGCGCGTGCTAGTTTACAGACTGATTAAGCGGCGCAAATAAGGATTAGTTACATGACACAAGATTATATCATTGCTGATATGTCCCTCGCCGATTGGGGTCATAAAGAAATTTCTATCGCTGAGAGCGAAATGCCTGGATTGATGGCGCTCCGCGATGAGTATAAAGGCCAATCTCCTCTCAAGGGGGCACGCATTGCGGGTTGTCTTCATATGACAATTCAGACGGCTGTTTTGATTCAGACGCTTGCCGACCTTGGGGCAGATATTCGCTGGTCATCTTGTAATATTTTCTCAACCCAAGATCAGGCGGCGGCTGCGATTGCCGATTCAGGTATTCCTGTGTTCGCCAAAAAGGGTGAAACATTAGCTGAATATTGGGAATATGTAGATAAGATCTTCGATTGGGCCGATGGTGAGCCAGCCAATATGATCTTGGATGATGGTGGTGATGCCACAATGTATATCTTGCTTGGCGCAAGAGCAGAGGCTGGTGAAGATGTCCTGTCTCACCCAGCGTCTGAAGAAGAAGAATATTTGAAAGCTCAGCTTGATATTCGTCTTGCGAAAAGCCCAGGCTGGTTCACAAAGCAACGTGATGCCATTAAGGGTGTGTCAGAAGAAACAACAACAGGTGTGTTGCGCTTGTATCAGCTGGCAGAAAAGGGCGGCTTGCCATTCCCTGCAATTAATGTGAATGATTCTGTCACAAAGTCAAAATTCGATAATCTATATGGTTGCCGTGAATCACTAGTGGACGGTATCCGCCGTGCGACTGACGTGATGCTTGCTGGTAAGGTTGCTGTGGTCGCTGGCTATGGTGATGTTGGGAAAGGCTCTGCTGCGTCTCTTCGCCAAGGTGGTGCGCGTGTAATGGTCACTGAGATTGACCCTATCTGTGCTTTGCAAGCAGCGATGGAAGGTTATGAAGTTGTCACCATGGAACAGGCTGCGTCAAAGGCAGACATCTTTGTGACAGCCACAGGCAATAAAGATGTTATCACACTAGATCACATGCGTGAGATGAAGGACCGGGCTATCGTCTGTAACATTGGTCACTTTGATAATGAAATTCAGGTGTCATCTCTGTCAAACATGCAGTGGCATGAAGTGAAGCCACAGGTTGACGAAGTTGAGTTCCCAGATGGTAAGCGTATGATTTTGCTAGCGAAAGGTCGTTTGGTGAATTTGGGCTGTGCCACGGGCCATCCTTCATTTGTGATGTCAGCTTCATTCACAAACCAAGTATTGGCCCAGATTGAGCTATGGCAAGAAGGCGCAAAATATGACAAGCAAGTTTATACCTTGCCGCGTCATCTAGATGAAAAAGTGGCGAAGCTTCACCTTGATAAGGTCGGCGCAACATTGTCGCAACTACGTGAAGACCAAGCTGATTATATCGGTGTGTCTCAGGTAGGACCGTTCAAGTCAGAACAATATCGCTACTAGAGTAGACAAATATGATGGTCCATCACACCATCACAATCCAATCACACAGCCTGTCAGATACAAACCATCTGGCAGGCTGTTTTGCGCCGCTTCTACAAACAGGGCATATTTTTGGTCTGACAGGGGATCTTGGCGCAGGTAAGTCAGCGTTTTCACGTGCTGTGATACAAGCACGCTGTCCTGATGTCTTTGATGTACCATCTCCGACTTTTACGCTTGTGCAGCATTATGATGCGCCTGACGGATTAATGTTGTGGCATATGGATCTGTACCGTCTTGCATTGCCAGAGGATGTCTTTGCGCTCGGGATTGAAGATGCGTTTTATGATGCTGCGTGCTTGATTGAATGGCCCAGTAAAATGGCGGGCTATTGGCCGTCTCATGCAGCGATGATCGCCATCACAAGGCAGGAAGATGAAAGCCGTCAGTTTGATATTTCTGCTGATGCCTCTTTTATCTCATCCTTGCAAGAGGCGCTGGCAAGCACCACCCTATCTTTTTCAACATCTTCGTAAAATAGCTGTTCAATCAAAGCTTTAAATTTGGCTATAGTGAGGTATGCGTAAATCAGCCTTTTATACCATCCCGCCTGGTTGTTCTTTTGCCCGTGATTTAGCGGCTGGTCTTCTCGCATCATCACCTGCGCCAGAGGTCCTGGCGCGTACTCTGATCTTTGTGCCAACACGCCGCGCTGCCAGAGCCCTATCCGAAGCTTTCTTGGCGGTGAGTGATGGTGCCGCACTGCTTTTGCCACAGATTAGAGCCATTGGTGACATCGATGATGAAAGTGATAGTGTCAGCCTATTGGCTCTTGATCCTGCATTGCCACCAGCCTTGCCAGAGACAAGGCGTCTTTGCATCATTGCCCAGCAAATTCATGCCTTCCCTATTGGCGGCCAGCGCCCAACTGAGGCGCAGTCTTTCATGCTTGCGCGCGCCCTCATCAGCCTATTTGACCAGATACAGAACGCTGAATTTGAGGTACAAGATTTAGCAAGCCTGTGGCCAGATGATTTATCGGCGCACTGGCAAGATATCGCGCAATTCCTATCCATCCTCACAAATTTTTGGCCAGCCATCTTGGCGCAAGAAGGGGCAATGGATCCTGTGGCGCGGCGTCTTGCCTTATTAAACAAGCAAATTGCACAGTGGGACACTATGCCCCCTCAAGGGCCGGTGATTGTGGCTGGTTCGACAGGGACATTGGCAGGTACAAGACGGTTGATGAAAGCCGTGGCTCACCTACCGCAAGGGCGGGTGGTATTTCCTGGTCTTATCACAGATATGAATGACAGTGATTGGGATGCGATTGGTGCTGATAAAACACACCCTTTTCATCCTCTGCATCTCACGCTAGAGGCCCTGTCTCTGTCACTCCAGGATGTTCACATATGGCCAGCTAGTCAGGCGCGGGCCGCCTCATCCGCGCCACGATTACGCTTCTTATCGGAAGTGATGCGTCCTGCGAGCCAAACTGATTTATGGCGGCAATTAGCAACGCAGCAAGACGGGTTAACCAAAAAAGAGAGCTTTGATGGTTTCAGGCGTCTGGAAGCAACCGATTCCCATGAAGAAGCTGCGATAATCGCGCTCTTATTACGTCAACAATTAGAAACGCCTCGCAAAACAGCCATCTTAGTCACGCCAGATAGGCAATTAGCCCAAATGGTGCGCTCTGAATTACAACGGTTTGATATTACGATTGATGATTCGGCAGGTGAGCGCCTTATTACTTCGGCCATTGGCGCCTTTTTGTTTAAGATTAGCCGCTTAATCGGCTCCAAAGATCCCCTCATTGATATGGTGCAATTATGTGACCATCCTTTCACCGCTGGCGGCATGGACAGATCAGACTTTCGTGCCCAGTTCCAACAGATTCAAAAGTATCATTTGCGTGGCGCACTATCCTTTTATGATTTGGATGGGCTAATTAGCCATCTACAGAAAAAAGAACCAGATGCCGCGCAGTTTGTGGCAGAGCATATCAAAACGCCATTATCACCTTTGCTTGCTTTATCGGGGCGTAGCGTTATCCCCTTATCCTTATTTGCCCAAACATTAGGAGAGGTGGCAGAAGCTATGGCGGCAACGAGGCCGTCTGCCACAGATGATGCTATCTTGAAATTATGGTCAGGCGCTGCTGGTGAGGCCGCGGCACACTTGCTAGCAGAGCTGAGCGCCTATGGGACAGATTACGCGATGCCAGCATCAGCGCTGGCAGATGTGATGCAATCCTTCTTGCAATCAGCTGAGTTGCGTAAACCCTATCATCAACAATCGCGCCTCGCGATTTTGGGTGCTGTGGAATCACGAATGCTGACGGCTGATATGGTCATTTTATCTGGTTTGAATGAGGGGATATGGCCGCCTAAACCAGACGCAAGCCTGTGGATGAATAGCGCAATGGCAGCAGAGATCGGCCTGCCGCATCGGCAATGGCGAATTGCGTTATCTGCGCATGATTTCATGATGGCAGCTGCCCAGCCCGAGGTGGTGATCACACGGGCAAGGCGTCAAAATGATAGACCAACATTGCCCAGTCGTTGGCTAACGAGAATGGATGCCGTAATGGAAGGGGCTGGTATCTCTGATTTGATAGCCTCTCGTCTGCCAGATGACATTGCGGCCATATTAGCGCATCGGAAGTCAGTTGAGGCGACAGCTATCACACCACCTGCGCCCCGACCGCCTGTGCCCTATCGACCTCACTCACTATCCGCTACACAGCTCGACAGGCTTATCGCTGATCCCTATGGCATTTATGCAGATAAAATTTTGCATCTACGCGCGTTGCGCCCCGTGAATGAGCCACCAAATGCGGCACTCAAAGGCACATTATTTCATGAGGCTTTGCAATTATTTATCGAAGCTTATCCAGAAGGCGCGCTCACACCGTCTCATGCTCAGATTCTTTGTGACTTGGCGCGTCCCTTATTTGAGCCATACTGGCATCACCTTGAAGTGGCTCATATTTGGTGGCCACAAATGGAGAAGCTCGCAGCATGGTTTGTCGCCCATGATAATCAGTATCGTGGGGCGGGCACTCAGCAGTTTGTTGAAACAAAGGCTGTTTGTCATGTAACACCAAAAGACAGGCAAATTGCTATCACAGCCAAGGCAGACCGTATCATCAAGACAGGCGAAGAGGCGCAGATTATCGATTATAAGACAGGGGTTTTGCCAACCAAAAAGGCGGTTGCCTCAGGGCGATCAATTCAAATGTTGGTTGAGGCCGCTTTGCTTTCACAAGGGGGATTTACCGAGATTGGGCCTGCTGTCCCTCACGCGTTAAGCTATTGGAAATTAAAGGGACGAGGCACACCAGCTGCAGAGATTTCTGATGTTACACCAAAGGAATTAGATAGTGACGCCCTATTCCAAGCTATAGTGGATTTAGTCTCTCATTTTGAAGAGGAAGAGGCCGCCTATTATAGTGAGCCGGATCCAGCATTAGCGCCCAAATATTCAGATTACCGTCATTTAGCACGTATCAAAGAATGGCGTATTTCGGAGGCTGGTAGTGACTGATCCGCGTCAAATTCAAGCCTCTGATCCGCAACGTTCTGTATTTGTGTCGGCAAATGCTGGTACTGGTAAAACCAAGGTTTTGATTGAACGTGTTTTGCGTTTGCTGCTGTCTGATATTACGCCAGATAGTATTTTATGTGTGACATTCACCAATGCTGCTGCCGCTGAGATTGAAGAGCGCTTGAATCAAAAGCTTGCCTCTTGGGCCATTATGTCATCTCAGGATTTACAAGATGATATGCGCGCGATGACAGGGGGGCAGCCTACACAGGATATGCTGCTGCGTGCCCGTCGCCTATTCGCAGAGGTGATTGATAATGACCAAGGGCCGAAGGTTGAGACAACTCATTCCTTTTGTCAGTCATTATTATCTCGTTTTCCTGTTGAAGCAGGTGTCCCGCCTCATTTCAAATTGGTCAGTGATGCCCAAAAGCAAAGCCTCTTGAAAGAGTGCTATTCCGCTTTATTCACTGACCCCTCTCAAACTGTGCAACAGGCATTGTCTGATTTGATCGGGCTGACTGATAGCCAAACCTTATTCACCTACATCACCTCATTTATTGATTTTAGACCTCTTTCCGATGCGGCAATCGCTATGCCGCTAGGCTTTGTGCCAGCTTTTGAAGAAGAGATGCAACAGATTAGCCCTTATCACTTAGGTGAATTGGCAGAGCTAACCTTATCAATGGTGGATCAGCTTCATCACTACCCTCTAAAGATGCTGTTTGAGGCACGGGCTGATAAGTGTGAGCCTCTTGGTAGATGGCTCGCTTTGCCAGATAAAGAGGCGCAGGCAGAGGCGCTTCACTGGGTGATAGGGCTATTTACCACACAGAAGGCCACACCCAAATCGGTCTTTGTGAAAGCGCAATTAACTGAGCAGCCAGAATTAGCTGAGTATCAAGCGCGTATCTCAGAGATACTTTGTCAGTATATGAAAGAAAAAACGGCGCTTCTGACAGTTCATCGTAGCCGTGCGCTATATCGCGTGGGGCAAGCGGTTGCAATATCCTATGAGCAAGCTAAAAACCGCGCGGGCCTCTTAGATTATGATGATTTGATTATCAAAGCTGACCGATTGCTCTCATCAGCAGAGATGCGTGCTTGGGTGAGGTGGAAGCTAGATCATGGTATTACGCATATTTTGGTGGATGAAGCCCAAGATACCAACCCCGCCCAATGGCAATTATTATCTTCTTTGGCTGAAGAGTTTTTTGCCGAAGAGGCAGAAGAGGGGGCGCATCGCACGTTATTTTCGGTGGGGGATTTCAAGCAATCTATCTATAGCTTCCAAGGGGCAAACCCTCATATCTTTTTGCAAAAAGGCTCAGAATTTGAAGCGCAAGCCAAACGCTCACTTCATCATTTTGACAAGGTGACCTTGGCGCGATCCTACCGCTCGTCAAAAGCAATTTTGGACTTTGTGAATCATGTGCTTGATCAAGAGGCTGTGTCTGGTTTAGGGGGAGCTTTTGATACGCACGAAGCGGCTTTCCTAGATAAATTTGGCCATGTCGGATTATGGCCTTTGTCAGACGCTGTGTCAGGGGATGACGACCCTCCCTATATCGCGGTGCCAACGCCGATAGAGCAAGCGCCGCAGAGTGAGGCGGGCGCTGATGCCCTGCTAGCAGAGCGGATTGCTGGTCATATGGCACAACTCATTGCGGGCACTGCCAAAGACGTGCCGGACCGGCGCTATGAGCCGCGAGACATGATGGTTCTCGTTCGAAAACGAGACCGTTTCTTTGCCCTTTTACGTGGCGCGCTCATCCGTCATAACATTCCAGTTTCGGGTGCCGACAGGCTCTATCTCAGTCGCCAGATTGAAATTAGTGATCTGCTAGCGCTCGGTGATGTGTGTCTGTTGCAAGAAGATGATTTACAATTAGCGGCGTTGCTAAAATCTCCTCTCTTTGGCCTCTCAGAAGATGAGGTCATGTCCTTGGCGATGAGGCGCCCAGCTGGTCAATCTCTATTTGCGGCACTGAAGGTGAAGGCCGGCTCTGATAGTATCTACAGCCAAGCGGTCGCACAGTTAGAAACATATTTATCCTTATCAACAAGCCTTGGTCCTGCTGCATTTTTTGAAGTGGTGCTTGCCAAAGGGGGGCGTGATGGCTTTTATCGCCGTCTTGGGACAGGTGTTGATGAAAGTTTCAATGCTTTCATTCGCCAAGCCTATGATTTTGAGGCTGAAGGCGGGGTGGGATTGTCGGCATTCCTTGCTCATAGCCGAACATATGGCGGGGAGATTAAACGCGACCTTGGTAATATGACTGAGAATGAGGTGCGAATTCTCACAATTCATGGCGCCAAAGGCTTGCAGGCGCCAGTGGTGTATCTGCCTGATACGATTGCGGGCATGGACCCACCTGACCCGTTGGTTAAGTCAAAATCTGCCTTATTCTGGCCGGATGATTCAGCCTTGCTGCCACCTGTCATCGCTGAACAAAAAGACGCAATGGCCGAAGAGCGGGCGGCTGAACAACAACGGTTGCTCTATGTCGCATTAACGCGGGCGGCTGAGTGTCTGTTTATCACAGGGTGGAACAAGAAAAGAAGCAAGAAACAAGCCGATAATTGGTATGAGCTTTGTCAGCGGGGCATGACATCTCTTGGCGCAGTGGCTGATGCGGATGGCGGCTACACTCTCACCCATCAGGGCGCTACGGCTCCTGCTTTATCGGGATGAACACAGGCTGCTGATAGGCCGGTCATTGATGTGGAGGCCGCTTATCCCTGGGCGTTTTCACAGCCGCCAGAAGAAGAGCAACCAGTGCGACCGCTTGTGCCGTCACAACCACCAGAGAAGCAACAACCTCAATCAGTGGCAACAACATCAGGGCAGTTGGCGCGCCAAGAGGGTATTTTTGTCCATTATCTTTTGGATATAGTTGGGGGGTTGCCTGCGGAGTCTCGCGCTGACGGGCTTGAACGTGTAGCGCGGCAAGCCTCTGCCCAATTCCCCTTAATGGCAGAGGAGCGTCGCTTGTCATTGGCATCGCATCTGGTGCGCTTTATGGCTCAAGCTGAATTTGCGCCACTATTTTCTGATAAGGCCCTCTCTGAATTTCAGATATCAGGTGTGGTCGGCACAAAGACCGTGATTGGCCAAATAGATAAGGTGGTGCTAGATGATGATGTGATCTGGCTTGTTGATTTTAAATCAGGCCGGCCACAAGGGCACAACCCACCTGCCTCCTATGTCACGCAAATGGCACTTTACCATGCGCTACTCTCACAGATTTATCCTGATAGGCTGGTGAGGGCATCACTGATTTGGGTGCAAGATTTTGCGGTGACTGACATAAGCGCCGAACAGATGACAGACGCGCTCGCAACATTATCTCATTCAGATTGATGAGTGCCAACCCTTGACCATGGCAGCCGCACTTCCTACATTCAAATCATAGCCCACTTTGCATAAATAGGGGAAAAATATGGCTACCGTAAAAACCACAGATTCAGACTTTCAAACAGATGTGCTTGGTGCTGATACACCTGTGCTTGTTGATTTCTGGGCGGAATGGTGTGGTCCGTGTAAAGCGATTGGACCGGCTTTAGAAGAAATTTCAGCAGAATTAGGCGACAAAGTTAAAATCGCAAAACTGAACATTGATGAAAACCCCATGACACCAACACAATATGGTGTGCGAGGTATTCCGACATTGCTTATCTTTAAGAATGGTGAAGTTGTCGCAGAAAAGATTGGCGCTATGCCAAAGTCACAGCTTCAGTCATGGATTGAAGAAAGCCTCTAATCGGGCTGTCATTATCTAATCTGGCAGGGTGCCGTTTTCGTCGAGGACATGCCCTGCCAAATAAAGCGAGCCGCAAATCAAAATATGCGGCTCATTTTGTGCCAAGGTTACCGCCGCTTGAAGAGTCGGGGCTGTCATAGCGGCAATACCATATTTATCAGCGGCTTCAGAAATCTCAGATGCGGATAAAGCAGCCTCTTGTTGCGGGATGGTGACGGCAATAATACGTGCTGCCATCGGGGCAATCTGGGCAATGAAATCTTCGATTGGCCGTGTGTTCAAAGCGCCTATAATCACACACCACTGCTTATCAGACATTGTTTTGACTAGCGCCTCTGCCCCATGGGCATTATGCGCCCCATCAAGCCAAATAGGTGTGCCACCTGTGATGTTAATCAGCCGGCCAGCATCCAATTTCTGCACGCGGCCTGGCCATTTGGCCTTGGCAACGCCAGCAATGGCACGGTCCAAGGGGGCAAGATTGGTAATAGCAAGCGCCGCCGCAGCACAGGCCGCATTATCATATTGATGGTTACCAGCTAATGATGGGGGCGGGGCGTTTACTGTGCCGTGGTCTGTTGTAAGGGTAAAACTGCCATCTGCTTGTTTGCTATAATGGAAGGCATCTCCCATCCAGTGACAGGTCACCTCTTTTTGGGTGGCAATGTCTATCAGGCCTAGCTTGGCTTCGTCTGATTGCGCAGCAATAATGGCTGGCGAACCCGTTTTGAAGATACCAGCCTTTTGCCGTGCAATTTCTGTGATGTCGCTGCCTAGAAAATGTTCATGGTCACGTGCAATCGGCGTGATAATTGTGGCCGCAGGCTGAGCGATAACATTTGTTGAATCTAACAAGCCGCCTAAGCCTGTTTCCAAAATTACTAAATCGGCAGGCACACGCGAAAAGGCTAGAAATGCCGCAGCTGTTGTCACTTCGAAAAAGGTAATAGGCTCACCGGCATTCTTATCTCTGACTTCTTTTAATAAGGCGGCTAGTTCAGCATCAGAAATCAGCTTATCAGCAAGCCGAATGCGTTCATGGAAACGGCATAGATGAGGCGAGCTATAGACATGGCAGCGCAGACCAGCTTCATTGGCCATCGCACGCAAAAACGCAGCAGTCGAACCCTTGCCATTTGTGCCTGCAATATGGATCACAGGGGGTAAAGATTCATGCGGGTTGCCTAGTTTTTTCAGGATATCGAACGTCCGATCAAGGCCCAAATCAATTAATTTAGGGTGAAGAGCGGCAAGTTCGGCAAGAACCGTATCAATCTCAGACATCAGCGTGACGGTAAAGTTTATTCAGCGGCTTGCAAGCGCGCTTTATGCGTCAGCAATGAGATGATTTGTGCAATTTTACTGCGTTGTTCTGCGCGGGGAATGACCGCATCAACCATGCCATGATCTTGCAAATATTCAGCTGTTTGGAAATCAGCTGGTAATTTTTCACGCACGGTTTCTTCGATTACGCGGCGGCCAGCAAATCCGATAATGGCGCCTGGTTCAGCAATTTGAATATCACCTAACATTGCAAAAGAGGCTGTCACACCACCAGTTGTCGGGTGTGCGAGCAAGACAATATAAGGCAAGCCTGCTTCTGCCATTTTATCAGTGGCAATCACAGTGCGTGGCAATTGCATCAGGGACAAAATCCCCTCTTGCATGCGCGCGCCACCTGTTGATGGTACCGTGATAAGTGTTGCTTTACGTGCAATGGCCTCTTCTGCAGCAGCGAGGATAGCATCGCCAACCGCACGGCCCATTGAGCCACCCATAAAGCGGAAATCAAAAGCAGCAATTACCACATCGAGCCCTTCGATTTTACCAGCGGCCACAGCGATGGCATCTTTGGCATCAACCTTGGCGCGGCTGTCTTTGAGGCGGTCTGTATATTTTTTGCTATCTTTAAATTTTAGCGGGTCATCTGCATTGGGGGCAACAGCGATGCCCTCAAAGGCGGCCCCATCAAATAACATGGCAAAGCGTGCTTCCGGCGGCAAAGGCGCATGATAGCCGCATGACGTACAGGTATGAAATGAGGCTTCAAATTCCTTATGGAATATCATTTGGCTGCAGGATTTACACTTAATCCATAATGTATCTGGCACATCATTTGATTTTACGAATGCCTTAATCTTCGGCAAAACAGCGTTTGTAATCCAGTTCATAGCAATTCTCGCCTACCAAAAAACCCTATAACGATTATAGCGTCTATTTACCTGATGCGGCAATGGCTTTTGCCATATCAGCAACAAAGGCCCCAATTTTCTGCGGAATATCGGCAGAGGGGACGCCTGCATCATCGATGTTTTGGGCAATAATATCAACTACAGCGGATCCCACAATGGCACCATCTGAGAGGGTGGCCGCTTCTGCCGCCTGTTCAGGCGTACGAATGCCAAAACCAGTGACCACAGGGAGTTCTGTTGCGGCTCTAATATCGGCGACCGCTGCTTTGATGCTATCTGCGCCAGCACTCTTGGTGCCTGTGATACCTGTGATAGACACGTAATAGACAAAGCCGCCAGCTTTTTCCAACACGCGTGTGAGGCGTCCGCCTTTTGTTGTTGGTGTTGTGAGGCGAATGAAATCAAGGCCTGCCTCTCTTGCCGGATCACATAGCTCACCATCTTCCTCTGGCGGCAAATCAACAATGATCAAACCATCGACCCCAGCCTCTTTGGCTTTGGCCAGAAAGGCATCGCGCCCGTAAATATAAATGGGGTTAAAATACCCCATAAGGATGAGCGGGATATCAGGATGACGGTGACGGAAATCAGCGGCAATTTGCAATGTCTTTTCCAATGTCATGCCCGCTTTGATAGCACGCAGGCTGGCCGCCTGAATGGCAGGACCATCCGCCATTGGATCAGAAAAGGGCATGCCTAATTCGATGACATCAGCACCACCTGCTACAATTTCATCCAATATATCGACACATAACGCCTCAGACGGGTCGCCCGCTGAGACAAAAACGCCAAGGATACCTCGTCCGGCCTGTTGCGCCGCTGCAAAGCTTTGAGAAATACGATTAGCCATCTTATTTGTCCCTTTTATTCAACAGCTTACAGCAAGCCACGTTCGTCAAGCATCGGCAAGACAGCACCCAAATCCTTGTCGCCTCTGCCACACATATTCAAAATTACAACCTTATCTTTGCCCAGTTTTGGGATAAAGGTCGAGGCAAATGCCAAGGCATGAGACGGCTCAAGGGCCGGAATAATACCTTCTTTGCGTGAACATAGCTGGAAAGCCTTGAGGGCCTCTTCATCTGTGGCGCTAACATAATTGACGCGGCCCACATCATGCAGCCAAGCATGTTCTGGTCCAATGCCTGGATAATCTAGCCCTGCCGAAATAGAATGCGCATCTGTAATTTGACCATCATCTGATTGCAAAAGATAAGTGCGGTTACCATGTAATACGCCTGGATTGCCGCCTGTCAGGCTGGCCGCATGAAGGCCACTATCAATGCCGTGACCGGCTGCTTCAACGCCATAAATATCAACTTCCTTGTCATCAAGGAAAGGATGGAAAAGCCCCATCGCATTTGATCCGCCCCCAATGCAGGCAATCAGCGCATCAGGCAAGCGGCCTTCCGCTTCCATCATCTGATCCTTGGCTTCTTTACCGATAATGGCTTGGAAATCACGTACCATTTCTGGGTAAGGGTGCGGACCTGCCACAGTGCCGATGATGTAGAAATGGGTTTCTGGATTGGCCACCCAATAGCGTAGCGCTTCATTCATCGCATCTTTCAAGGTGGATGTACCAGAAGTGACAGGGTGTACCTTGGCACCAAGCAGGCGCATGCGATCAACGTTAGGTTTCTGGCGGCGCACATCTTCGGCGCCCATAAACACTTCACATTCTAGGTCAAACAAGGCACAGGCTGTGGCTGTCGCAACCCCGTGCTGACCGGCGCCTGTTTCAGCGATAATTTTGGTTTTGCCCATCCGTTTGGCAAGCAAGGCCTGACCAAGTACGTTATTAATCTTGTGGGCCCCTGTATGGTTTAGCTCATCACGTTTGAAATATAATTTTGCGCCGCCAAAATAGTCAGTCAATCGCTCGGCAAAATACAAAGGCGATGGGCGCCCAATATAATGTGTTTGGTAATAACGAAGCTGTGCTTCAAATTCTGGGTCAGCCTGCGCATCGCGATAGGCTTGCTCAACAGATAGAATCAAAGGCATTAATGTTTCGGCGACAAATCGTCCGCCATGAATACCAAAACGACCATCTTCATCTGGTCCGCTCTGAAATGAGTTTAATGCTTGTTCCATACTCATACCCTGCTCATCACATGTAATTATTCTGTCATCATAGATATAGATGATTTCCGCGTGGTTGCCACTGATTTCTTTAAATTTGGGCCGCCTTTACAAAGGCTGTTATTTTTTCATGATCTTTGACGCCCTTTTCCCCTTCAACGGCGGATGAGACGTCAAAATAACGGGCCCCAGTCTGTACCTTGGCATCACCTAAAGTCTCGGCTGTCAGTCCCCCTGCTAACATCCAGGGAAGGGGAAGGGATAGATTCGCCACTAATTGCCAATCAAATTGATGGCCGGTTCCGCCAGGCAAGCCTGTTTGCGGCGCAAAGGCATCAAATAACAGCATATCCACTGAGTCATAATAGTCCTCTGCGGCCTCGATATCGGCGCTATCTCTTACGCGAATGGCCTTCATCACAGGTAGCTGGGTGCTCTCTCTGATGCTGGCGGCTTGCTGCGGTGTCTCTGCACCATGAAGTTGGATGATATCTGGCGCCGCATAGGCAATGATGTCAGCTAGATATTTGTCTGTCGCATCAACGGTCAAGGCAACCCGTAACGGGCCATCTGCTTGTGCGCAATCACGAAGTTGCGCGGCTTCCTCAAAGGACAGGTGACGAGGTGATTTTTCAAAAAATACCATGCCAATAAAGGCCGCGCCTACCTTGTGACAGTGATGATAATCGGCAGCTGTGCGAATGCCACAAATTTTGGCACCCTGAGCTGGTAGGCGTTGGGATAAATTTATCATAGGTTAGCGCCCTGTCTTATCATGATTGGTGGTCTCGATAAGCGCTTGTTTAGCAAGCTGTTTGCGTAATGAGCGAATGGTGAATTGCATTTGCATGAGGCGCAATGATGCGGCTGTACCCACAATTAATAAGCCGGCGCCAAAAGCCAATAACATAGCAAGCCAGATGGGCGCTGTGAGGATTGGCAAAGTTGGCAATAATATGAGATCGATGTCGCTGGCATTCACAACTGCGAAATAGGCACAATAGCCAAAGAAGCAGAGGCTAATAATCACCCACAGAAATTTGAAAATAGCCGCCATTAGGCGCAGCCTCTCTTTTCACCCGATGAAAGGGGGTGTTTTATGATTTGTTAAGCCGCTCTTTCATGCCTTTCCCCATTTTGAAGAAAGGAACAGATTTCGGCGCCACCTCAACAGCTTCGCCCGTCCGTGGATTCCGGCCCATGCGCCCATCTCTATGACGCACGGAAAAGGCTCCAAAGCCACGCAACTCAACGCGATTACCATCTTCTAGCGCTTCGATAATTGTATCAAATACAGTATTTACGAGCCGCTCAATATCGCGATGATAGAGGCTTGGATTTTGTGCTGCCAATCGGGCAATCAATTCAGATTTCGTCATGCCACAACCTTAAAACATCTTGCTTAGCCTAAATCATGACGAAACAGGTCCTTTTGGTCAATCAAAAGCTAGCTTTTGCGCCAAAAAGAAAGGCCCCTTTCGCAAAAAAGGGGCCTTTTTCATTTATTTCATCAGACGTTACGTGTCTTAGCTGTCGTCATTGTCCTTTTTGGCCAATGCGGCGCCAAGGATATCACCCAAGCTTGCGCCTGAGTCTGACGAGCCGAAGTTTGCCATTGCTGCTTTTTCTTCAGCAATCTCGCGTGCCTTCACAGACAATGACAATTTACGTGTCTTATTGTCGATTGATGTGATAACCGCATCAAGCTTTTCTTCAACAGCAAAACGCTCTGTACGCTGTTCTGAACGCTCTTTCGCAAGGTCACCGCGGCGGATAAAGCCAGACAGGCCTTCGCCAACGCGTACTTCAAGACCCTGTTCAGTGACTTCAGTAATTGTACATGTCACTGTTTCGCCCTTGCGGACTTGGTCTAGCTGACCAGCATAGGGGTCTTCAGACATTTGCTTGATGCCAAGTGAGATACGTTCTTTCTCAACATCAACGTCTAGGACCTTCGCTTTTACCATGTCGCCTTTTGTGAAGCCTTCAAGCGCTTCTTCGCCTGTCACTTCCCAAGAGATATCTGAAAGGTGAACCAAACCATCAATCTCAGCGCTCAAGCCTACAAAGAGACCGAACTCAGTGATGTTGCGGATTTCGCCTTCAATTTCAGTACCGGCTGGGTTTGCAGCTGCAAACTCTTCCCATGGGTTGCCTTGTACCTGCTTTAGGCCAAGTGAGATACGACGCTTTGTCATATCGATATCGAGTACCATAACTTCGATTTCTTGGCTGGTAGATACAATCTTGCCAGGGTGTACGTTCTTCTTTGTCCAGCTCATTTCTGAAACGTGAACAAGACCTTCGATACCTTCGTCCAACTCAACGAATGCGCCATAGTCAGTGATATTTGTCACACGGCCTGTGAGCTTCGCACCGATAGGGAACTTCTCAGCAGCAGCTTCCCATGGGTCTGACATTAATTGCTTCATGCCAAGTGAAATACGCTGTGTTTCCTGGTTAAAGCGGATAACCTGAACATCAACAGTCTGACCAACAGTCAAAGCTTCTGATGGGTGGTTGATACGACGCCATGCGATATCTGTCACGTGTAGCAAGCCATCGACGCCGCCCAAATCAACGAAGGCACCGTAATCTGTGATGTTCTTAACCACACCTTGTAGGACCTGACCTTCTTCAAGGCTTGAGACCAACTCAGAGCGTGCTTCAGCACGAGATTCTTCGAGAACCGCGCGGCGTGATACAACAATGTTGCCACGACGTCTGTCGATCTTCAAAATCTGGAATGGCTGTGGGGTGCCCATAAGTGGTGCAATGTCATGGACAGGGCGGATATCAACTTGTGAGCCAGGTAGGAAGGCTGTGGCGCCTGACAGATCAACTGTAAAGCCACCCTTCACACGGCCAAAGATAACGCCTGTGACACGTTCTTGTGCTTCAAAGGCGCGCTCAAGCATGATCCATGCTTCTTCGCGTCTTGCCTTTTCGCGGCTGAGGACGGCCTGACCATCACGGTCTTCCATACGCTCAACATAAACTTCTACTGTGTCGCCTGATTTGATTTCAGTATCTGCATCAGCAGCACCAAATTCTTTCAAAGGAACACGGCCTTCTGATTTTAGGCCTACATCGATGACAGCATAGTCACCAACAACATCGATGACATAGCCTTTTACGACACTGCCTTCGATTGACATATTTTCTGCAAAGCTCTCAGCAAGCAGATCTGCAAAATTTTCTGCGTTTGACAATTAAGTTCTCCGTTGATGCCATTCTTATGCGGACGTTGCGTCTCAACATAAAGCCTTTGCTGGAAAAAGGCGGTGTTTATTATCTAAGGCACAAATCATGTGCAAGCCTCGCTTGCCGCTGATTTGAATAAACACGTGGATGAGTATGGCACAATCTTCCATCCAGCGTTTCAAAAGGTTAAATTGATTTACCAGCCCTAGACTGATGGCAAATCGAATGTTGCTAGCGCCTCTCTTCTACAAGGGAGGCAACAAGCTGTAACACTTCTTCTGCATTCTTCTCGCTAGTGTCAATAAAAATCGCATCATCCGCAGGAATTAATGGCGCGGTGGCTCTATTTTTATCGCGGGCATCTCGCTCGGTTAAGTCAGCAAGCACTTCTGCGAGGGTCAAATTATCATCATGGACTGACAATTCGAGGTGCCGTCTTCGGGCCCGCACCGTGATATCAGCATCGATATAAAATTTGATATCAGCCTCCGGCAAAATCACTGTACCAATATCACGGCCATCAAGTACCGCGCCTTGGCCAGAGGGAGGGGATGCGGCAAATGACCGTTGTTTGGCAATGAGGGCATCTCGTACTTTGCTAAGTGAAGCGACTTTAGAGGCCGCTTGTGCGACATCCGCCGCACGTAAACCATCAGTGTTTTCAAGGGGTAAGGCAAGGTCATACGCAATTTGGCAGAGGGTATCGACCTGACCTTCTGGGTCTTGTAGGTCAACCGATTGTGCCAAAGCATCGCGCGCAACAGCGCGATATAAAGTGCCTGTGTCAAGATAATCAAAGCCAAATTTCATGGCCAAGGTCTTGGCGAGGGTGCCTTTGCCAGAAGCGGCTGGTCCGTCAATAGCGATTTGCATGGCTGCCTCCGTCTAGCTAGCTGACAGACTGAATCTGTGCACCAACTTGATTCATCTTATCAGCAAAGCCTGGGAAAGATGTATTGATGGTTGCCACGTCATCAACTTGGATAGGGGCCTGTGATACCATCCCTAAGACAAGAAATGACATGCCGATTCGGTGATCATGTTGGCTGTTTATGGTGACGCCGCCTGCTGGCGCTTCATCAGCGCCTGTGACAATCATATAATCATCACCTTCTTCCACACTGACGCCGCATTCTTGCAAACCAGCTGCCATCACAGCAATCCGATCCGTTTCTTTCACGCGTAATTCAGCAACACCTGTCATAATTGTACGGCCTGTGGCACGGCTCGCTGCGACTGACAAGATTGGATATTCATCAATCATCGATGCGGCGCGGTCCGCTGGCACCTCAATACCGGTGAGCTGAGATGATTTAATGCGAATATCCGCAACAGCCTCGCCACCTTCGATCCGCTCATTTGAAAGCGTGATGTCACCGCCCATCTCTTGCAGCGTGATAATCAGCCCCGTGCGTTGCGGGTTCATCCCAATGGCTGGCAAAGTGATATCTGAGCCTTCCGTGATAAGGGCCGCAACCATAATAAAGGCAGCAGAAGAGGGGTCGCGCGGGACTGCGATATCTTTGGCAGTTAGGGTGCCGCCGCTAGTCAAGGTAGCGCGATGACGGCCATCAGGTAACATCTCTTGTGTGACATTAATGCCAAAATGACGAAGCATGGCTTCAGTATGGTCGCGGGAAATATGTGGCTCAGTGACAATGGTTTGCCCACGAGCACAAAGCCCCGCCAATAAAATGGCTGATTTGATTTGCGCTGACGCAACGCTTGGCTCATAGGATAGTGGCAGTGGTGTTGGCAGGCCTGTCACAGTCACAGGTAGAGTGCCACCTTCTGAAATCTCAATCTGAGCGCCCATCTCTTCTAACGGGTCAGTGATGCGCCGCATCGGACGTTTGGATAGTGAGGCATCTCCGACAAAGGTCGCTGTCATGCTTTGGCCCGCTATCAACCCCATCAACAAACGAACCGCTGTGCCGGAATTGCCGAGATCAAGTGGTGCCGTGGGGTTGGTTAGTCCGCCCAAGCCAACGCCATTGATCACATAGGCATCATCTTTCTTGGTAATATCAGCGCCACAATCAATCATCGCTTGTTTTGTGGCAAGCACGTCATCACCTTCTAGCAAGCCCGTGACAATGGTCTGGCCAACGGCAAGGGAGCCAAGGATTAGGGCGCGATGCGAAATAGACTTATCACCTGGCACATCAAATTGACCTGATAAGCCTGATGCTTGCGATGAGAGGAGTGATTGACGTTCTGCAGACATAGATAACTCTTTCACAGGGGTGCCGATGGGTAACTTTCTGGTAAATATGGTCTCTTCTTATACTTCCAATCTGTTGGCAATTAAAGAGCCGATCAAAGGCAAAAAAGCAGCAGAGTGATGAAAAGTGCATTTTTATTTTGACAGAAGCCCCATTTTAAGCGACTTAGCCACTGTACTTATGATGATAGATGGCCTGTGACATGCGTGCTGTCTAGTAATGAGAAAAGGGATTGATTATGGCAAAACAGGACCTTGGTAAAAAGAGACGCTGCGCCTCATGCGGCATGAAATTTTATGATTTCAACAAGTCACCTATCACATGTCCCAGCTGTGACACAGAATTTAACCCAGATAATCTTCTAAAAAGCCGTCGTGGTCGTACAACGAAGCAAGCCGCAGCAACGGCTGCTGCCCCAGAAGAAATAGCTGAAAAGGAACTCTTGCCAGAGGACGAAGCAGAAGCTGATACTGATGATCTGGGGGATGATGAGGATTTCGCTTCAATCCCTGCCGGTGAGTCAAACGGTGATGATGAGGAAGAGGCAGGAATGCTCGATGATAACATGGATGATGATTTCATCGATGGTATCGACGAAGAGGGTGAAGAGGAATAGTCTTTTGCTAAAAAAAGGCTTGCTTTCACAAACAGTCAGCGCTACATCACTTACATGAAATGACGGGGCTATAGCTCAGCTGGGAGAGCGCTACAATGGCATTGTAGAGGTCAGCGGTT
>CALEYP010000037.1 GCA_937924895.1 uncultured Alphaproteobacteria bacterium | reverse complement strand
TCCATGCTTTATGCACAGGCGCATGAGGCTAGCTTTCTAGTTGGGATGATTATCCTTGGCAGCTTACCTGTGTTTGCCACTGGCCCTGTTGAAGATATCACAAAGGCTGTTTCGCCCCTGCGGCGTCTGATTGCGAGTGGCCTGTCAGGGGGGATAGGCTGGTTCCTTGGGTTTCAAATTGGTACGGTAGAGATTGGCTTTATTGATATTTGGCTGGGATCTGCGCCAATATCGCTGTTTGTGACGATCATCGTTGTGGCAGCCCTTGCCAATGCTATGAATATGATAGATGGCCTTAATGGTCTGTCAGCCGGCTATGCTATCACGGCTTTCACGATTTTCGGCGTTATGGCCTCAATCTACGGGGTATTAGATATTGCGCTGATTTGTTTTGTGTTTGCCGCAGCATTGTTGGGGTTCTTCTGCTTTAACTGGCCTTTGGGCAAGATATTTTTAGGAGATGGCGGGGCCTATTTTTTGGGTGTTTGTTTGGCCTTTGTCGCGATGGCGCTTGCCGCGGCAACGCCTGATATCACTCAGGCTTTTACGCTAGTGATCTTGGCCTACCCTGCTTGGGAGGTCTCACATTCTATGGCGCGTCGTTTGCTTCAGAGAACGGCACTCACAGCACCCGATCATGATCATTTACATGCCAGATTATTTGACTATTGGTCTGTAACCCGTGGGAAAGAGGCCCTTGTGGCAAATTCATTGGCTGGCATTATTTTGGTGCTCACTATCGGGTTGATGACTGTTTTGGCGACTGTCATCATGACTATTTTTGTCTTGCCTCAAGGTACGAAATTCCTCATTGTGCTGGCGGAATGCGCCTTCCTGACACGACTATTTACCTATCTGCGCAAGAGGGATGAATAAGCAATGACAAACTTGTCTTCTTCTGTGGCAGATACAAAAATCGCTATTATTGGCCTTGGTTATGTCGGGTTACCATTGGCGGTTGCCTTTGGTCATAAGCGGCAGGTCGTTGGGTTTGATATCTCATCATCACGCATCGATGAGCTAAAATCAGGGCATGACCGCACCCGTGAATTAACAACTGAAGAGCTAGGTTCCGCGTCTCATTTGAGCTTGTCTTCTGATGTTGCGGATATCGCAGATTGCACAGTTTACATTGTAACGGTGCCGACGCCAATCACATCGGCAAAGCAACCTGATTTAACGCCTCTTTTATCTGCGAGTGCTCTGATAGGCGGGCTCCTCAAAAAAGGTGACATTGTTATTTATGAGAGTACTGTGTATCCGGGCTGTACCGAAGAAGATTGTGTTCCTGTGTTGGAAGCGCAATCAGGCCTGACGTACAATGTTGATTTTTTCTGTGGCTATAGTCCTGAGCGGATTAACCCTGGTGACAAACAGCATCGTGTGGCTGATATTGTCAAAGTCACTTCAGGCTCAACGCCAGATGTTGCGGATTTCGTTGATGCACTCTATCAGCAGATCATTCTTGCGGGCACGCATAAAGCCATGAATATCCGTGTGGCAGAGGCGGCGAAGGTCATTGAGAATACCCAACGCGATGTGAATATCGCCCTTATCAATGAGTTATCACAGCTCTTTTCTAAGTTAGATATAGATACAGAGGCTGTGCTTGAAGCCGCTGGTACAAAATGGAATTTCCTCCCGTTCCGGCCAGGGCTGGTTGGGGGACACTGCATTGGTGTGGATCCTTATTATCTGACACACAAAGCAACGCAGATTGGCTATGAGCCGCGTATGATCTTGGCAGGGCGACAGATTAATGATGGCATGGGACGTTATGTGGCCGACCAATTGCTTGCCTCACTCGCACGCAAAAACATCATGCCACAACAAGCAAATATCTTGATCCTTGGGCTGACCTTTAAGGAAAATTGTCCTGATATCCGGAATACGCGTGTGGTTGATGTGATTGAGTCCCTTCAAGACGCCGGATGCCAGGTTGATGTCTATGATCCCTGGGTTGACGCTGATGAGGTGCAGGCTGAATATGGGTTTGCCATGTGTGAGGCACCACAAGAGGGACATTATGATGGTGTTATCATCGCAGTTGCCCATGACCAATTTAGAACGGAATCTGACAAAATTCAGCGTTTTGCATCCTTAAAAGGTATCATTTATGACCTAAAATATGTGTTACCTGCAGATGGAAGTGAATTGAGGTTATAATGGCAGAAAAGCGATTTGGATTGATTGGGGCGGCAGGCTATATCGCGCCTCGTCATATGCAAGCAATCAAAGCAACGTCAAATCAGCTTGTGGCGGCCTATGACCCTAGTGATTCAGTGGGAGTTATCGATAGCCATTTTCCAGAAGCGGATTTTTTTACAGAGTTTGAGCGTTTTGATCGGCATATTGATAAGTTAGCACGTGAGGGTCAGCAACAAGCATTAGACTATGTTGCTATCTGTTCACCCAATTACTTGCACGATGCGCATATGCGGTTTGCGCTCCGCTCTGGTGCTGATGCTATTTGTGAAAAGCCGCTCGTTCTGAATCCGTGGAATTTAGACGGTTTGTCAGCCATGGAAGAGCAGACAGGGAAGGCTATTCACACGATTTTGCAATTGCGGGTTCACCCCAGTATCTTGGCGCTGAAAGAGAAGGTCGCCTCGCAGGCACTTGACCGCAAATATGAAGTTGATCTGAGCTATATTACTTCGCGAGGAAGTTGGTATCTGCAATCGTGGAAAGGGGATGTCGGTAAATATGGCGGTCTT
>CALEYP010000036.1 GCA_937924895.1 uncultured Alphaproteobacteria bacterium | reverse complement strand
TTTAGGGCTTGTTCCTCTTCTCTTTTAGCATTTGCCGCCTTACTGCGCTCATAGAATTTTATCCCTCCTGACAATCCAAGACCAATCATAAAGATGTGAAATATGATAAAGGGGACCGCAATTAAGAGGAGGGAGATGATACCAAACTCTTCTATCAAAGCGAGACCGTCAGCGAGGTAATTTTCGTCAATCACATAGGCGACGGCAATTAAGAAAAGTACAACTTCTATGAGCGTAAAGTAGCAGAAAATTGCAAGGAAGAGAGTATAATAAAATGATAAGTTATCAGCTTGGGCTTTGGCACTCCGATAGCCAATGTAAAAGCCGGCAATGAGCGGCTGGATATGCACCAATTGGCGCGTTGCCTCCGGTGCATCCAAATAAGCATAAATCACAGCACCGACGGCGGTCACAGCAAAGGCAAGCAAAAGGCCAATAAAGAAGTGTAAAAAGATGAAGCCTAGCGGCAATTGTGGTTTAATTTGGTCATCTGTTGTGGTCATGACGCCCCCTCCCCTTCAAGATCAAACCACTATTGTAACGACAAAAGGTTAATAAAAGGTAAAGAGGCGTCTCATTTTTACACCGCCCATGAGTTTCTAACGGCCCCTCGCAAAAAGGCGTTTTTTCAGTCAGGCGAGATACCAAACTCAGAGACCCAAAACGCCAGACCCCATGGAAACGGATTGAGTAAAATACTGCTCAACTGGCTAGGACAAGACAGCACCTTATGTTGACGGGACATGGGGGCTAGACAGGCAACGCGGGCACCCCACTTGAAATATCTTAAGAGCGACCTAAATTAGATTTTGACCGGCTCTCGTGCAAACGGAGGCAGATATGTTTTACGCAATCTATAACTCGATAATGAGACGGAAATATAACCCCCTCGCCAATATTCCAAATGTGGCGACAGGACATCTTTTGATGCAAGTACTGGCGTGGATGTGGTGCGTCATTTTTTCAATGTGGATGGGCTCAGTCTATATATTCGGCATCACGGCGATTGCTCACGCGATGATCATCGCTGGCATATTCATTACCGCAACCACCTTTTACACGGCGCGCGTATCCCCGTCTTTCTTTAACGAAATCGGCAATGGCGGCGTAACGCATAAGCGTCAATAAGATTGTGGGCAAGAGCAAGATCAGCACAGCTACCTGATAGCTATTTTGCCCTGAGCGGTGATAGCATGTTGGGGTTGTAAAGCCGCTAGTTGCCTTTTACAGAGTTGTGAAACGGCTCTGCGTGATGAGTATTGCCTTACAGAGAATTGATCTCATATTTGCCTAAATTAAATCTTAGCCAACAAGAGACAATAATTTTAGACGCTGCACCTTACCAGAAGGGCCCTTTGGCAAATCTGGTAGAACATGAATCTTATCAGGTGATTTGAATTTACCAAGCTTGCTATGACAATGCGCCATCAACTCGTCTAAGCTGACAGTTTGTTCATTCTTGAACATCACGCAAGCCTCAACCGTCTGGCCATAATTTTTGCAAGGACGCGCGAACGCGGCCGCCTCCAGAACCGCGTCATGCGAGAGCAAGGCCTCATCCACCTCCCGTGGGGCAATATTCTCTCCGCCCTTGATAATCAGCTCTTTGATGCGACCTGTGACAAAAACAAAGCCATCTTCATCCATACGCCCTAAATCACCAGTTCGTAACCAGCCATCTTCCGTGATGGTCTTTGCCGTTTCTTCTGGCTGGTCAAGATAGCCTTGCATGACATTAGAGCCACGCACGATAATTTCTCCCTCTGAACCAACAGCTTTATTTTGATTGACACCGGTCATCGTAAAATCGGATGTATCTTTGGCCTATCAGGGACAAATGACAGAGCC
>CALEYP010000035.1 GCA_937924895.1 uncultured Alphaproteobacteria bacterium | reverse complement strand
CCGTCAACTACTATAGTGCCGTTTAGTGCATACCAAACAACCTGAGCGTGCCCGAACTGTTGGGCGAGGTCATAACAAATGCCCCAAGAATCATCTAATGAGGCGACGGATTCCTTAATGTTAGTGTTAGGAACTTCTACGAAATATTCTGTGATCATAATAAAAAAATGTGAATGTTTAAAAATGGTTTATTATGGTGGTGGGTACTCTTTATGGTGCTGCCTTTTGGCGCAAAAGCACCAGAGGAGGTTGAAACAGGTCATGCCACATCTGCGCCAGAACGTCCGAATCTATGGCGTAAGGTTATCATTACTTCTGTGATAGCAGCTATATTATGGGTAGGCGCTGATGCGATTATCAGCTCCGGCATTTTTACATTCCGTGAGGCATAAGACATAAAAAAACAAGGCCAAAAGGCCTTGTTTTAATCGCTTATTGCTTGTGAAAACACGAGCAAAAGCTCCTCCCATCCCTCGGTCATGACACCGTGGAGCATAAACTCTAGGAAGGTTGCGACAAGTTGTCATCAAAAAAATGCTATATTTAGAAATATTTTCTATTAGCATGGAAAGACACAAGGCGCTCTGCAGCCGCAAAAGGAAGAAATATGTCATTTTCAAAATTCTATCTTGCCTCTGATCATGGCGGACTGACCTTTAAAGCGGCCATTCGTGCTCATTTAGAGGCGCAAAATATTATGGTGGAAGATTTGGGGCCCCATGATGCATCATCTGTTGATTATCCCGATTTTGCAGAGCAGTTGGCTTTGGCAATGCGCGATGAAGAGGACGCAGGTGGTATTTTAATCTGTGGCTCGGGGATTGGTATTTCGATTGCAGCTAATCGTCATTCTTGGGTGCGATGCGCGCTGTCTCATGATGAGACGACGGCCCGTCTTTGCCGCGAGCATAATAATGCCAATGTGCTTGCGCTTGGGGAGCGTGTCATTGGTCTTGCGACAGCGTTGGCATGTGTTGATCGCTTCGTTGAGACGGCCTTTGAGGGCGGTCGTCATCAAAAGCGTGTCGAAAAATTAACAGCATTGCCGAAATAGCTTCTTCATTCTAACTTTAGTTCACTATTCTAGCCGGAGAGTTCCATGCTTCAAAATCCAGCCTTTTTCCAAAATTCACTCGCAATGTCTGATCCCGAGGTGGCAGAGGCCATCGGTCATGAGCTTGTCCGTCAGCAAGATCAAATTGAAATGATCGCATCGGAGAATATCGTTTCAAACGCTGTTCTCGAAGCGCAAGGCTCAGTCTTGACGAATAAATATGCCGAGGGCTATTCAGGTCGTCGCTATTATGGCGGTTGCGAATATGTCGATGTTGTAGAAACATTAGCAATTGAACGCGCTAAAAAGCTATTTAACTGCTCATTTGTGAATGTGCAGCCACATTCAGGCGCACAGGCAAATCAGGCAGTATTCCTATCGCTTTTAAAGCCAGGTGATACCGTGCTTGGTATGTCATTGGCTGCTGGTGGTCACCTCACACATGGGGCGGCGCCAAACCTATCAGGGAAATGGTTTAACGCTGTTCAATATGGGGTGAGCCGTCAAACTGGTCATATTGATTATGATGAAGTAGCAGCATTGGCACGTGAACATCAGCCAAAGCTTATCGTCGCGGGTGCGTCAGCCTATCCACGCACATTGGATTTTGCGAAATTCCGTGAAATCGCTGATGAAGTGGGTGCGCTATTGATGGTTGATATGGCCCATATCTCTGGTCTTGTTGCAGCTGGTTTGCACCCAAGCCCATTGGCCTATGCAGATGTCGTAACATCAACCACGCATAAGACATTACGTGCTGGCCGCGGGGGCATCATCCTGTCAAATAATGATGATTTGGGTAAAAAGATTAATTCTGCTGTGTTCCCGGGCTTGCAGGGTGGTCCTTTGATGCATGCGATTGCTGCCAAGGCTGTGGCCTTTGGTGAGGCGCTAAAGCCAGAATTTAAAGACTATATCAGCGCAGTCGTTGAAAATGCACGTGTCTTGGCTGAGGTTTTGTCTGAGCGTGGTGTAGACATCGTAGGCGGTGGGACAGACATCCATATGGTATTGGTTGATTTGCGTCCAAAGGGTTTGACAGGTGATATCACAGAATTATCACTCGAAAATGCCGGTGTAACATGTAACAAAAATGGTGTGCCATTTGACCCTGAAAAGCCAACAGTGACATCTGGGGTTCGCTTAGGTACGCCAGCAGGCACAACCAGAGGCTTTGGCACAGAAGAATTCCGTGTCATTGGCCATTTGATTGGTGATGTGCTTGATGGTCTTGCGGCTAACCGTGATGATAATTCAAAGGTCGAGCAAGAGGTCAGAGCGCAAGTTCGTGATCTTTGTGCGAAATTCCCAATTTACCAATAAGGTAAAAAGACGCATATTAGAACGAACTCACCGTTCAGCGTTTAGGGAAGGGGTCTGATATGTTGTGTCCATTTTGTAAATCTGAAGACACACAGGTTAAAGATTCAAGACCATCAGAAGATGGCGCTGCCATTCGGCGGCGCCGTCAATGCGGCAGCTGTTCTGCCCGTTTCACGACATTTGAGCGTGTTCATTTGCGTGATGTCTCTGTTATTAAGTCAGATGGCCGACGCACGCCCTTTGATAGAGATAAATTAGAGCGCTCCTTTGCGATTGCCCTACGGAAACGTGATTTGCATGAAGATGAGATTCAAAGGTCTATCACGGAAATTGTGCGCAAATTAGAATCGACTGGTGAAGCTGATGTTGGTTCAGATTATATTGGCTCCTTGGTAATGAAGGCTTTGTTAAAGCTCGATAAGGTAGCCTATATCCGCTACGCATCCGTTTATCGTAATTTTGACGAGCCTAGCGATTTTGAAGAATTCGTGAATGAGTTGCGGAAATAATGACTAGCAATGCGCCTGATGCGCGGTGGATGCGTGTCGCGCTAGCGCAAGCAGATAAAGCCATTGGGCAAACAGCAGAGAACCCGCCTGTTGGATGTGTTATCCTCAGCGCCAATGGTCATCTCGTTGGGGTAGGGCATACCGCACCTAGCGGGCGTCCTCATGCTGAAACGCAAGCCCTCCACATGGCAGGCGATGCGGCAAAAGGAGGCGTGGCCTATGTCACTTTGGAGCCGTGCGCCCATCAGGGACAAACGCCGCCTTGTGCCCAGGCACTTATCAAAGCCGGGGTGAAGGTTGTTCATATGGCTATCTCTGACCCAGATGCCCGCGTTGCTGGTCAAGGTAAGCAGCAACTTGAAGAGGCGGGTATAGATGTTACGATTGGTTGCTGTGCTGAGGATGCCACTCATCAAATGGCCGGGTTTTTGCGCCGTGTGACCGCTAATATGCCATTTGTAACCCTGAAAATGGCCACGTCAAAAGATGGATTTATTACAGCAGAGGCGCAGGCACAAACATGGCTAACGGGTGAGGTGTCACGCCGCTATGTGCATGATTTACGAAGTCGCCATGATGTCATTCTCACAGGGATGGGGACTATCAGAGCTGATGATCCGCGCCTTGATATCCGCTTGCCGGGTTGGCAAGGCCCGCAACCGGCACTAGCCATTTTATCAACAGCTGGGAAGTTGCCAGATAAGTGTGCCTGCCTTGCGGCTGAACGTCCTATTTTTCTCTTTCATGATGAGTCACTGATGCCGCCGGATGTGCCTGCTCAGGTTACAGCTGTGCCGACGTCCCTGCATGAGGGGCGGGTATCCATCAGCGCGGTGCTAGCGGCGTTGACAATGCGTGGCTATGGCCGGGTCATGGTTGAAGCTGGGGCGCAGATTGCTGAGAGCGCTTTAAAAGAGGGTGTGATCGATGAGCTTCATTGGCTTTGTGCCCCGCATCGCCTAAATCAAGGTGTTTTGGCGTGGAAAACACAGGATTCAGTGGATTTTTCAGCACCTGCTGATTATATCATGCAAAAGCGTTTTGACCTCACCCCTGATAGCTTGTCTATTTGGCGCGCTAACGCACCCGCAACAAAGGCATAAAGACAATGTTTACAGGTATTATCACAGCCATCGGCACAGTGACAGACCTCCAAAAACAAGGGGACTGGCAATTACGTATCCAAACGCCATGGCAGTGCCGTGATATCGCATTAGGGGCGTCTATCGCCTGTTCTGGTATTTGTTTGACTGTCACGGAAACTGGGGATGATTGGTTTGCTGTGGCGGCCTCGCAAGAGACAATTGACGTCACCACACTCCATAAGTGGGATATTGGCACCGCGCTGAATCTAGAGCGTGCTCTGGCGATGGGTGACGAACTAGGGGGGCATATTGTATCCGGTCATGTTGATGGCACCGCCATCCTAGAATCTGTGCAAAGTGAAAATGATAGCCACCGCTTGCAATTCAAGGCGCCTTCAAATTTGTCTCCCTTTATTGCTGCGAAGGGGTCTGTCACCCTGGATGGCATATCTTTGACTGTGAATGATGTGTCAGGTGATGCGTTTGGGGTGAACATAATCGAACATACTTGGGCGCATACGACATTATCAACACGGCAAGTTGGTGATAAAGTTAATTTAGAAATTGATATGTTAGCGCGTTATATGGCGCGGTTGCTTGAAACGCAAAAGGGAACAGAGTGATGGATGCGCAAAGCCAGCTTTCACCGATTGAAGATGTGATTGCCGATGCCAAAATGGGTAAGGTCTTTATTCTGGTTGATGATGAGGACCGGGAAAATGAGGGTGACCTCTGTGTCATTGCTGAATATTGCACGCCTGAAGCGATTAATTTCATGGCGAAATATGGTCGCGGTCTCATCTGTCTTGCGCTAACGCCTGAGCGCACAGAGAAGCTAGGGCTATCATTAATGGAACGCCGGAATGAATCTCGCCACCAGACAGCTTTTACCGTATCTATTGAGGCACGAGAGGGCGTCAGCACTGGTATCTCTGCCCATGACAGGTCACACACTATTCGCACGGCCATTAACCCGCAAGCAGATGCGAGAGACATCACAACCCCAGGCCATATTTTCCCTCTGATTTCCAGAGAGGGTGGCACATTGGTTAGAGCCGGCCATACAGAAGCGGTGGTTGATATTGCAAGGGCGGCTGATTGTGACCCATCTGGCGTGATTTGTGAAATCATGAAAGATGATGGGACAATGGCTCGCTTGCCAGATTTGTTAGAATTTGCCAAAGAACATGATTTGAAAATTGGTACCATCGCCGATTTGATTGCTTGGCGTCGCCGTAATGAGAATATCGTCCGCCGGATGAATGAAACGGTCTTACAGTCAGATATTGGCGGCCAATGGCGCATGATTGCATATCAAAATCTTATCACAGGTACAGAACATTTGGTGCTTGCTAAAGGTGATGTTGGGCCTGACGTTCCTGTGCTTGTGCGGATGCATAGTTTTGACTTGTTGAAAGACATGCTAGGCGAGACAAGCGGCCCACGCACAGATTTGCAGAATGCGATGAAAGCGATCGCAGATAATGGTTGCGGTATTGTCGTGATTTTGCGTGAAATGGCAACCAATAATCTCTCAGATATGATTGCGCGTCGCCTCAATCCGCAGGAGCAGGTGAATGATTTGCGTGACTATGGCATTGGTGCGCAAATTCTAAAAGATCTTGATGTTAGGCAGATGATTCTGCTATCGAACTCTCAACCAAACATCGTTAGCCTAGATGGGCACGGCCTTGAAATTAAAGGCTGGCAAGCGCTCGAGAGCTAGATTGCAAAAGGGGACCCATATGTCAGGCCATTTTCTCATTGTAGAAGCGCGTTTTTACACTGATTTAGGTGATGCACTAGCAGACGGCGCTATCGCAGCCATTGAAGCCGCTGGTGCCACTTATGAGCGGGTTGCTGTGCCAGGTGCCTTGGAAATCCCTGGTGCGATTGCGCTTGCGGCATCATCTGGACAGAATTTTGCTGGCTATGTGGCGCTTGGGTGTGTGATACGTGGGGAAACATCTCATTATGATACGGTCTGTAATGAATCAGCGCGTGGTATCATGGAACTCACAATCAAAGATAAATTGGCGATTGGCAATGGTATCATTACCGTTGAGAATGGTGACCAAGCATGGGCGCGGGCGCGCAAAGATGACAAGGATAAGGGCGGTGATGCGGCAAGAGCCGCTTTGGCCATGGCAGAGCTTGCCACTAAATTTGCCAAATAAGGGGCGCTATGACAAATCACAATGATATGAAGCCCGTGCCAGTGCGTAAGCGCACAGCAGCGCGCTTGGGAGCCATTCAGCTTGATTATGAAAAGGCAATGAGTGATAAGCCTGTCACTGACCTTATGGCAGAGTTCTTGGCGCATTATGCCCCCGAAATAGCCAAAGAAATGCGTGTCAAAAAAATTGATGAAAGCCATTTCACTGAGCTTGTAAGCCTTATGCAAGATAGGCAAGCAGAGGTGGATGAGCATATTGCATCTCGTTTAGGCGAGGGGTGGAGCCTTGAGCGTCTAGCAAAACATGAGCTTGCTGCCTTGCGTGCTGCGGTAGTTGAGTTGCAATTCATGCCGCATATCCCGGCACGGTCTGTCATCTCGGAATATGCAGGCCTAACAGATGCCTATCAAGGTGATGTGCGATTTACAAATGCCGTGATGGATAGGCTAGCGCGCCGATTGCGGCCATTAGAGATGGGCGAGGCGCCGGCCTAAGCCTGTCTGGTACAAGTGATTACTCGTTTTCGTTCCGGCGACGAATATTCGCAAAAATCTGTTCAATCACACCAAATGTGTTGCCAGGTGTTGGTGTCTTGGCATCGAGTGTTGCGATTGGCAAGCCTGTGCTTTCATCTTTGATTTCGATGATTTGCAAGACGTCTTGCTCATCAAAGGTAAAGATAAATAATTCGCGTGTGGTCGTTGTTTTCGCACCGCCGGCGGGTTGACGCATATTTTGTGCGACATAGTAAATTTTGCCAGATTGAAACGCTCCTTCGAAAGACGGTTTGCCAAGCGTAAGCAGAATATCCTGTCTGGTTGATTCACCAAGTTCAATCTGCTCTAGTTCGAAGGCGTCAATGGCATGACCGTGTGATGAGACACGCTCGCCGCATGCACCAAGTGTCAAAAGGCCGCATAATAGTAGGGTGGCAGGTCTGACCATGTGATTTCCTATAGGGTGCGTCATTTTTTTACAGCATAGAAAGGCTGTTGCGGTTATACTTGCCGCCAAATAGGACAAAGGTCAATGACTTTCCCGCGCTATTTGTGGGAACAAATGAATGAGGTGGATGAGATGGCTCAGGCGTCTTTCTTCAAGAAGATTATTTCTCTGTTTACACCGGGGCGGTTTCAAGGCACCGAGCCGTCACAAGCAGAGCGTCTTTATTATGATATTCTCGCCGCTTCGCGTCAGCCAGTTCTATTTGCTGAATTTGATGTCGAAGATAGTATTGATGGCCGCTTCGATGCGCTCTGTTTGCATGTCTCTTTGGTGATGCGCCACTTAGCAACCGGTGATGAAAGTGCCAAAATGTTAAGCCAGGGCCTATTTGATGCCTTGTTTAGTGATATGGACCTGACATTGCGAGAAATGGGTGTCGGTGATATGGGCGTCGGCAAAAGAGTGAAATTGATGTCAGAGGCCTATATGGGGCGCCTGACGTCGTATGATGAGGCGTTAACTTCCGGTGATAAGGCGCAATTAGCTGTTGCCTTGCGACGCAATCTTTATCGGCAGGAAGAGGGGCATAAGCATGAGGTTGCTCTTGCTGAGAGAGTCCAGGGGCTTGCGATGCGTATTTCTGCGATGCCACATACAGATTTTCTACAACAAAAGTGGACGAGTGCGCAGTTTACGTTATAATCTGCGGATGGGGAAATGGGGGATTGCATGACAAGCGCACTTAAAAAGCTGTCATCCATCGATGATGTTGAGGCTGGGGATGTGACATCGGCACGTCCCTTTCGATTGCAGGCTAGCTGTGATGCCGCCTTTTGTGAAGCAGCGGCATCACGTTTTGGATTTGTGTCAGTCTCGTCTCTGTCATTCGCTGTCATGATCAAACTTATTTCAAAAGAATGTTGGGAAGTGAGTGGCACAATTAATGCTGAAATCGCCCAACAATGCGGCGTCACTGATGCGATTTTACCAGAGGTCATTGCCTGCGATATCTCAGAGCGTTTTGTGCCACAGCTCGAAGATCATGAAGAAATTGATATCACAGATTTAGGGGTGGAAATGCTGCAGCAGGGCAAAATCCCGTTATCCGAAGTGATTTTGCAATCATTGGCCTTGGCTGCCAATCCTTTCCCACGAGCTGAAAATGCTCCTGACTCATTCGAATTTGGTCCAAAAATCGAAAAAGAGTCACCTTTTTCCAAGCTAAGCCAATTGAAAAAACACTAGGGCGCCTTTAGAGTGAGCGCTGGTTTTATATTAGGAGTTTGTTAAGTGACAAAATTGCGACTGGCTCTCGATGCAATGGGAGGCGATGATGCGCCGAAAATTGTTATCAAGGGAGCTGATATAGCAAAAGCAAAGAATCCTGATATTGAGGTAGTATTTGTCGGAGATGAGGCTGCGATCGCGCCTCTCCTAAAACGGACGACGACTTTGCGTCAAGCTGAGATCATTCATTGCATAGACAAGGTGGAGTCTGATGAGAATGTCTCGCAGGCTGTGCGCAAGGGTAAAGAGACCTCTATGTGGAAAGCGATTGAGCAGGTCCAAAATGGTAATTGTGATGCTGTGGTATCTGCTGGTAACACTGGCGCCTTAATGGCAATTGCCAAATTGCAGTTGCGCCCGATGGAAGGGGTGAAGCGCCCTGCTATCGCGACGTTCTTGCCAACAGAAACAAGTGATGTCTGCATGCTTGATCTGGGGGCCAATATCGAATGTGACGCTGATAATCTCGTGCAATTTGCTATTATGGGGGCGGCATTTAGTCGGTCTGTTCAAAAAATTGAACGCCCGTCAATTGGTTTGTTGAATGTTGGTGCCGAAGATCAAAAGGGTCATGAATATTTGCGCGAGGCCGCAGACACCTTAGCAGATGAGCGCTTTGGCCTCAATTATGCGGGCTTTGTGGAAGGGACTGATATCACAACAGGTAGCACAGATGTGGTTGTGACAGATGGTTTTACAGGCAATGTGGCTTTGAAAACGGCAGAAGGCACAGCGTTGCTAGTAGGGCGCTATTTGCGCGCGGCCTTTACAGAATCTATCTTTTCAAAAATTGCCTATCTCTTTGCGTCAGCAGCTTTGCGCCGTGTCAAACATCGTCTTGACCCACGTGTTCATAATGGGGCGGTTTTCTTAGGCTTAAACGGGCTGGCTGTGAAATCACATGGCGGCACGGATGAGCTTGGTTTTTCAAACGCCATTAAAGTCGCGGTTGATTTGGTGGAATATGGCTTTATTCCAGATGTGCAAAAAGCGATTGCGCATTATACGACCATCAAAGAGCAAGATGAGAGTGGGACATAATGCCTAATATCTTAATGACATCTGTTGGTAGCTATTTGCCTGAGCGTGTGATCACAAATGCAGAATTATCGGAGTGGGTTGACACGTCTGATGAATGGATTCGCCAACGCACAGGCATTGAGCAACGCCACATGGTAGCAGAGGGTGAAAAGACATCTGACTTGGCCGTGAATGCTGCGAAAATGGCGCTCTCACATGTCTCATTTGATGTTGATGAGATTGACATTATTGTTGTGGCCACAACCACGCCTGATGACACCTTTCCATCAACTGCGACGACTGTGCAGCGCAAATTAGGCGCCAAACAAGCCTTTGCGTTTGATGTTCAGGCGGTTTGTGCCGGCTTTGTCTATGCCTTAACAGTGGCTGAGTCCATGTTGCTTGCTGGTAAGGGGCAAAAGGCGCTTGTGATTGGGGCGGAAAGCTTTACCAAATTGCTTGATTGGACTGATAGAAGCACTTGTGTTTTGTTCGGTGATGGGGCGGGGGCTGTGATCCTTGAGGCAGAAGAGGGGGCTGATGATTATGGCATCCTATCTAGTGCCTTGCACTCAGACGGTAATTTCCGCGATATCCTGTATGTTGATGGCGGTCCATCTGCCACAGGCGAGGTGGGGCATGTCCGCATGGAAGGACAAGAAGTCTTTCGTCATGCTGTTGAGAAGCTATCCTCAGTGATGGATGAAGTGTTGCAGATGGCCGGTAAAGCGCCATCAGAGATTGACTGGCTTGTGCCACATCAGGCGAATTTGCGTATCATCAACGGTATGCAGCGTAAATTAAAACTACCTGAGGACCGCGTTATTCGGACCGTTCAGAAACATGCCAACACATCAGCAGCCTCGATTCCTTTGGCGCTTTCTGAGGCGGTACATGATGGACGCATTGGGTCTGGTGACTTGTTGGCGCTGGAAGCCATTGGCGGCGGTTTGGCCTGGGGCGGGTCGCTTGTGCGTTTTGGCCGGCCATCATAGGAACAAGATAGTTAAAGTCTAAATATTTGACCACGCGCTATCTGCTTGTTATGGTTTGATTATGAGCAAAACGATAACACGACAAGATATCGCTAATGCGGTGCATAACCAGCTTGGTTTATCGCGCAATGAATCTTCAGAGCTGGTCGAGGCTGTGATTGAGGAAATGTGCCTGAGCTTTGAAGCTGGTGAGCAAGTGAAAATTTCATCTTTCGGCACCTTCCTTGTCTCTTCAAAGGCAGAGCGTATTGGGCGCAACCCAAAGAGTGGCCAAGAAGCGGTAATCACGCCGCGGCGGGTGCTCTCTTTTCGCCCATCAAACCAGATGCGTGACCGCGTCAATAGCGATCAATAGAGGGCGCTCTGATGTCTGGTAAGGCAGAATGGGCCTATCGTACGATTTCTGAGGTGTCCGAAGAATTGGACGTCCCCGCCCATGTATTGCGCTTTTGGGAAACAAAATTCACCCAATTAAAACCAATGAAACGCTCTGGTGGGCGGCGCTATTATAATGCGAATGACCTTGAGCTATTAACGCGGATACGTGATTTGCTCTATCGTGATGGGTTCACGATTAAAGGGGCACAGAAGGCGTTGAAGGAAAAGAAGCAGGCAGGGGCAGAGGATGCGCCAGTCGCCAGCCAGCCGCCAGCCACCTCGCAACAAGAGCAGCTTGCGCGTCTGCTCAAAAAATTATCAGCCTTGGATGAAAAACTAGCCACACTTGGCTAACTTCCTATGCAAGATGGCTTGCCATCTCAGCCTGTTAGCCGCTATAACAGCCTTAGTCGGAGCGTAGCGCAGCCTGGTAGCGCACTATACTGGGGGTGTAGGGGTCGTGGGTTCAAATCCCGCCGCTCCGACCAATTTTTTCCTTACAAAATGGATTTGGCCGCTGCTGTAATCCCTTCGCAGTCAATGCCAAACTTATTCATAAGATAGGCCGTCGTGCCACCCTCACAGAACTGGTCATTGATACCAACGCGCTTAAATGGCAGGCCAATGCCCGCTTCCATCAGCGTCTCAGATACAGCAGAGCCTAGCCCGCCAATGATCGAATGATTTTCGACTGTTATCATCGCCCCTGTCTTTTTTGCACTGTCGATAATCAACTTTTCATCTATCGGCTTCAGGGAGGCCATATCAATCACACGTGCCTCGATACCGTCCTTGGCGAGTGCCTCTGCGGCGATTAGGGCCTCAGAGACGCAAATACCAGCTGAGATAATTGTGATATCACTGCCTTCACGTCGAATAACGCCTTTGCCAATCTCAAGTTTTTGCGGTGTAAAGGCGGCGGGTGTTGTATCTGGTCGTTTCATGCGCAGATAAACAGGCCCATCCCATGCAAGAGCCATCTCTACCATCGCGGCATGATATTCGGGGCCGGAGGGCTCAAAAATGGCCATATTCGGCACGGCGCGCATGATCGCGACATCTTCAATCGCCTGATGAGAGACGCCTAGAATAGTCGCAATGCCGGGTAAAAAGCCCACAATCTTGACAGGGAGGTTAGGATAAGCTGCCTGCATCGTAATCTGGTCCAGCACGCGTTTGGTGATAAAGGCACAAAAGCTATGACAGAAGGGAATTTCACCAGAACGTGCCATACCGCCAGCCATACCAATCATATTGGCTTCAGCAATGCCTGTATTTAGGAACCTGTCTGGTAATTCATCGCGGAAACGGTCTGTTTCTGTTGGTGGAACGAGATCAGCACATAGGGCAGTGATGCGGTCATCTTGTAGCGCAGCCTCAACCAACGCATCACCATAGGAACGGGGTAGGGGGGTGAATGAACGGTTTATAAAATCTGCCGCTTCAAGCTGTGTTAATGTTTTGCTCATAGCTGGGCCTCCAATTCGGCTCTGGCACTGTCAGCCACCTCCTGCGGGAAGCGCAGCTGGTGGAACATGAGCCCCTCTAGCGATGCAACGCCTTTGCCCATGATTGTATTGGCCTTAATAAAGCTTGGTTTGCCTTTGGTTTGGCGCGCGATATCATAGGCATTGAGCAAGGTGCCAATGTCATTGCCATCAACCTCCTGACAAGCAAAGCCAAAGCTTGCCATTTTGTCCATGAGGGGCTCCAGCGACATGACCTTATCCATAGCGCCTTCAGATTGGACAAAATTATAATCAACAATCAGGCACAGATTATCGAGGCCTTTCGCACCGGCAAGCATGGCCGCTTCCCACACCTGACCCTCTTGCATTTCGCCATCACCGATGATGACATAAAAGCGGCTGGTACGCCCTTGGCGTTTGGCAGCTATTGCACAGCCAATCGCCACAGATAGCCCTTGCCCGAGCGAGCCACATGTGGCTTCAACAAATGGACCGAGCCTCTCAGATGAGTTAATCTCTAGCTCAGAGCCATCTGTCACATAGGTCGATAAGCGTTCTGTATCAAAAAAGCCGCGCTCTCCAAGAGTGGCATAAAATATCGCTGTATTATGGGCGGTGGTAAGGAAAATGCGATCCCTATCGGCCCAAGTTGGGTTTTTCGGGTCCATTTTAGCTTCGGCAAAATAGAGTGAGGTAAAGATATCAGCAGCGCCAAGACCTTGTTGCACATAGCCTTGCCCTGATGGTGCCACCATATTCACCACATGAAGACGTAATTTGGTGGCGATATCTTCAAGGTCCTTTAAATTGTGGTCGCTTCTCATCCTATCCTCTTGTCCTGTATATGATGGCAGAGCTGCATCGCAAGATAGCGTGAATAGATGCGCACCTGTGCTAAATTACCGCCCATAAACCACAATCCTTGCTGCGGCGTTGGCTTCCACATATTGCGGAGCTCGCCCTCCCACGGTCCTGGGTCCCCGCGATAGCCAGACCCATAACCCCAGCAACGGCCAATTTTATCTGCTGTTTTCTGATCAATCAGGCGGGCAACCCATTCTTCCATGGACCCAAAACCTGTGGCGTAGATGACGGCATCGCTCATGAGTTCGCTATCATCATCTAATGCAACGCCATTCGCTGTCAGGGCTTTTACCTCCTTGCCAGTTATGACAGAGATTTTACCATCAATGACATATTGCGAGCCGCCCACATCAATATAATAGCCTGATGCGGAGCGGCGATATTTCCCGATAATCCCACTGCCATCTTCAGCAAAATCAAGCGCAAAGCCTGTCTTTGTTAGATTTTGATAGAAGCTGCCCCATTCTTGTTGTGCTTTGGTAAAGATTGCGCGGCCCTTTTCTTCTAGTTGCCTCATCGGCGTCGCAGCTGACAGGAAGTCAGCATCTGCTAATGCACGATTATGTTTGGGGTTATATAGCGGGGCAAGGATATCATTCAGATAAACCTGATGAGGTACCACATGGGTTGAGCTGCGTTGGATAAGCGTTGGTTTGGCGCCATGCTTAACCAAATCGACGGCGATATCATGTGCAGAATTTGTGGCGCCGATAATAGTAACTGATTGCCCCGCAAACGCGGCGCCGGAGCGATAAGCGCTGGAGTGCATCTGTTGGCCTTTGAATGAGGCTGCCCCTTCTATTTGCGGAGTGCGCGCAAATCCAGAGGTACCTACTGCTAAAACAATGTGAGGAACGGTCAAAGAGGTGGATTTGACATCCTGTTCTGTGGTCACCTGCCAAAGCGCGCTATCTTCATCAAATTGAGCGGCTGTGATTGTACAGTTACAGTGTACGTTCAAGGCTAAATCAGTGGCGTAATCTTCTAGCCAATCACCCATCTTATCTTTTGGGGTGAATGTTGGCCAATCATCTGGAAACGTTTTAAAGGGTAGGTGATTGACCCAGACAGGATCATGCAAAATGAGGGAATTATAACGCTTGCGCCAATTATCACCTACACGCGGATTTTGTTCTGCCACAAGATAGGGAACGCCGAGATGTTGCAACTGCGCGGCAAGGGCAAGCCCGCTTTGGCCCGCGCCGATAATTAGCACCTCTGGCTCGGTCTTGGTTAACGCTGAGTAGGCGCTCATATCTTCAAGCGATGTAAATAACCTGACACAGAGCCCGTCTTTTATTTCTGCCAGAGCTTTAATGCGGCCATGTGCGCTGGTGAATGAAAATATGATCTCATTGCCTTGTAGAGGGGCATGATGTGTTATAGAGCTGCCAATTTCTCGCGGCAAGGCGCTTGTAATAGAATCGATGCCCTCGAAGCTTTGCAAATCCCATGTAAAAGCGAGATAATCGCGCCAAATAGCATTATCTGCAAACAGATCTGATGGGGGTTCTGCGGCAATAAAGCGTTCAACCCATTGGGTCAGCTCATCGCACGTTCTAGACAGCGAATTCAACTTCAAGCTCCAATTTATCTCCGGGGTAGATAAGAGTGGCTGAATAGATAAGTTGTCCATTATCACTAAAAAATTCACGAAGCACTCTGAAAACAGGCGCATTGACAGACATTTTTAAAATCTCAGCCATCTCAACATCGGCATAGGCAATGGTGACATTCTGACGGGCGGTTTCCACAGCCACACCTAAATCTTTCAGCACCGTCACAACAATTTCAGTTTCAAACCGTTTTGACGCTTTAAGGTAAAGCTGATTTTCAAGCTTAATGTCCACATGACAAAAGGGCTCGCCTGATTGGGCGTGTATGCGTCGCATTTGTCGAAAGGCGCGCCCCTCTACATCTACGATGTGCGCCTGTTCTTCATCTTTGACGACCATCACCTCTAACTGAGAGACCATGGCTTGCAATTGTGATAATTCTGCTTTCATATTCAGTTTCTGGCGCGCTGGCAGCTCTATGTCTTTTGCAAATGTGCCTTTGCCTGCATAGCGCTCTATAAGACCTTCATCTTCAAGCGCGTCCATCGCTTGGCGAATGGTCATCCGCGCAACCCCAAACTTTTCGGCTAATTCATTGAGGGCTGGTAATTTATCACCTGCTTTGATGGTGCCAGATAAGATTTGCCGGCGTAATAATTCTGCGACTTCAACATGAAGCGGCACAGACATACGTTTCATTTGCGTCAAATTCACGGCAATGCTCCTTCATCTAAAGTTATAGATGTCTAGCACTTTGTAAGATCTATCAT
>CALEYP010000034.1 GCA_937924895.1 uncultured Alphaproteobacteria bacterium | reverse complement strand
ATGAAACAGGCATGATCGGCTTTCCTTTGCGTCTTCTTGCGCGCGAAAATTATGATCGTATCGCTGCAAAGGTGGGGGTTAATCAAGTCGCCCTTATCACAGGCGAGGAAAAGATACAGCCTGCCAATGCGCGCTATTTCTGTTGCACGGTCGAGGCGATGCCTGTTGAAAAAACGGTCTCTTTTTTGGCTGTTGATGAAATCCAGCTAGCAGGTGATAGAGAACGCGGGCATGTCTTTACCGACCGTTTGCTCTATGCGCGGGGTAAATCTGAAACCATGTTTATGGGGGCAGAGACCATCCGCCCCTTTATCAAACGTCTTGTCCCAGAGGCAGAGATTGAAACAAGACCGCGCCTATCACGCCTTAGCTATAGCGGTGTTAAAAAAGTCACAAGATTGCAAAGACGCTCTGCGATTGTCGCTTTTTCAGCTTCTGATGTCTATGCGCTGGCAGAGACTGTGCGCCGCCAAAGAGGTGGCTGCGGTATTGTGATGGGCGCTTTATCACCGCGCACCCGCAATAAACAGGTTGAGATGTATCAAAATGGGGATGTGGATTTCCTGATTGCCACAGATGCGATTGGTATGGGGCTGAATATGGATATTCACCATGTCGCGCTGGCCTCTGATATGAAATTTGATGGGCGCTATATGCGCAGGCTAACCCCGCAAGAAATGGCACAAATCGCAGGGCGCGCTGGGCGTCATATGCGTGATGGCACTTTTGGCCTCACAGATGGGGTGGATGCGCTAGAGCCTGAAGAGATTGACGCGATTGAAAATCATATCTTCCCCCCTTTGCACGGGCTTTATTGGCGTCATCGCCGCCTTGATTTTAATTCTGCCAAAGGGCTTATCAAAAGCCTTGAGATGCCGCCGCCAGAGCCTTTTTTGGTGCGCCAAGCCGAAGCGACTGATCATAAAACATTGATTTCTATGGCAGAAACAGACGAGGTCAAAGCCCTTGCCAATTCACCGGGGCGTGTGCGTCTTTTGTGGGATGTGGCCTCTGTGCCTGATTTCCGCAATATGATGACAGACCATCACACGAATATGTTATGCCGCATTTATGTGAACCTTGCGCAAAATGGCATGTTGGAACGAGATTGGGTCGCAGGGCAGCTGCGTCATCTAGATAGGCTGGATGGTG
>CALEYP010000033.1 GCA_937924895.1 uncultured Alphaproteobacteria bacterium | reverse complement strand
CTAAGAGGCCGTCATCATCACAACCCACATATGTCCCAGCGGGCGCCTTTGTTTCGTCTTCAAGTGTCTCTGCTGTCAAACACTTCAGCCTCTTGCCAGATGCGCCTGTGATGAAGCCACCTGGAAAAGGTGAAAAGGCATGGATGTGATGTTTGATAGAAACAGCTGAGTGCGTGAAATCTATCTCAGCTTCTGCTTTTCTAATTTTGTGCGCATAGCATATCCCCTCTTCAGCCTGACGGTGCGCGGTGGCTGTTCCATTCTCCAGATCAGTAATGGCATCAAGCAAAGTCTGAGCTGTTAGATTGGCAAGGCGATCATGTAGGCTTTGTGCGGTATCCATAGGCGCAATATCAAGGCGCTTTTGCAAAATCACAGGCCCTGTATCAAGCCCTTCTTCCATCATCATAGCGCACACGCCTGTGGTGCTATCTCCGGCTTGGATGGCGCGTTGAATAGGCGCGGCACCACGCCATCGCGGTAGGAGCGAGGCATGTCCATTCAGGGCGCCCAAAGGTGGCAAATCAAGAATCGATTTCGGCAATAATAATCCATAAGCAACAACGACAAACAGATCAGCTTGCAAAGCGTGAAGCTTGTCATAAATCTCTTGATTGGATAGTGACGTCGGCCAGCTGGTAGGGATGTGATGTTGTTCTGCCAATTGAGCAACAGCTGTTTTGACCTCTGAGAGACCTCGCCATGCGGCCCGTGGCGGCTGTGTTAAGACATGGCAGACATCATGATGAGATTCAATCAGCTTTGCCAATGTCTGACAGTCGAAATCAGGGCTCCCCATAAAGATAATTTTTAGCCCTGATGAGGTCATCTCTCTTCGTATCTCCTGATGTCTCTTAGCTGGCACGTTGTGCTGATTTTAACACACGTTTCCACATCATTGATTTCTTTAATCGTGATAGATGATCAATAAACATCACCCCATTTAGATGATCAATTTCATGCTGGATACAAGCCGCAAGCAAACCGCTGGCTTCCATTTCTTGAGGTTGGCCATCGACATCCAAAAAGCGTGCTTTGACAATAGAAGGGCGGATGACTTCAGCATTATGTCCTGGGATTGATAAACACCCCTCTTCTAATTTGGTGGTCTCGTCTGATGACCAAATAATTTCAGGATTGATCATCTGCCATAATTCAGGCGCATCATCATCACCACAATCCATCACAATTAA